>JBDLRH010000010.1:0-13434 GCA_039800165.1 Pseudomonadota bacterium | reverse complement strand
GGCACATGGGCAAGAGCTTCGACACCTTCTGCCCGATGGGGCCCTACCTGGTGAGCGCCGACGAATGCGACGGCACGCGCACGCAGGTGCGCTGCTTCGTCAACGGCGAGAAGCGCCAGGATGCGAGCACCACCGACCTGATCTTCGACATCCCGACGCTGATCGAGACCCTCTCCGCCGCCATCACGCTCTACCCCGGCGACCTGATCGCCACCGGCACGCCGGTCGGCGTGGGCATCGGCTTCAAGCCGCCGAAGTACCTGCAGCCGGGTGACGTGGTGCGCATCGAGATCGACGGCATCGGTGCGCTGGAAAACCCGGTGCGCTGACGCCTGCAGGCCCGCGCCTTGCGGGCAAGCAGCCTGCTGTGGTCAGAACTTGGTGTAGCCGCCGTCGATGACGAACTGCTCGCCGGTGGTGTAGGCCGACGCGTTGCTCGCCAGGTACACCGCGATGCCGCCAAAGTCGTCGGCGCTGCCCCAGCGCCGCGCCGGGATGCGCGGCATCACCGCGGCGGCGAACTTCTCGTTGCCCACCGACTTTTCGGTCATCTCGGTCACGATCCAGCCCGGCAGGATGCTGTTGACGCGGATGCGATGACGCGCGAGCTCCACCGCCAGCGCGCGCACGAAGGAGCTCACCGCGCCCTTGGACGCGCCGTAGTGGCTGTTGCGCGCCGCGCCTTCCAGCGCCGCGGTGCTGGAGGTGACGACGAGCGATCCGCCTTGCCCATGCGCCTGCATGTGCCGCGCTGCAGTGCGGAGCGTCAGGAACACGCCCTCCACATTGATGCGCTGCACGCGCCGGAACTCGTCAAGCGACATCTCGGTAAGCGGCGTGCCCTTGCCCGACACGCCGGCGTTGGCAAAAACCGCATCCACCTGCCCGCCAAGCGCCTGCACCGACGCGGCAAAGGTTTGTTCGACCTGCCCCTCATCGCCCACATCGCAGGTGAAGGCATGCACGCGCGCCGGTGCACCGCATTCGCTGGCCAGCTGCGCGCGGGCGGCTTCGGTCTTGTCGGCGCGCGAGCCCCAGATCGCCACGCTGGCGCCGGCGGCCAGCAACGCGCGCGCCATGCCCAGGCCGATGCCGCCGTTGCCGCCGGTGATGATGGCGCTGCGATTGCTCAGGTCAAAGGGGGAATACATGCCAAGTCTCCTGTTGCACAGCCGCAAGCATGCCACTGAGGCTGCCGGGTGCGGCGCATCACCGCAGCCTCAGGCCACCAGCGGCGGTTCCTGCATCGCCTCGATCTGCTCTTCGAGCATCTGCACCTGGCCCTGCCAGTAGTCGCGGCTGCCGAACCACGGGAAGGTGGCCGGAAAGGCCGGGTCGTCCCAGCGGCGTGCGATCCACGCGCTGTAGTGGATCAGGCGCAGGGTGCGCAGCGGCTCGATCAGGGCGAGCTCGCGCCGGTCGAAGTCGCGCATCTGCTCGTAGCCGTCGAGCACGGCGCCCAGCTGCCGGTTGCGCTGGGCCCGGTCGCCCGACAGCAGCATCCACAAGTCCTGCACCGCCGGGCCCATGCGTGCGTCGTCCAGGTCCACGAAGTGCGGGCCCTCGCCGCTCTGGCCTGCCGGTGTCCACAGGATGTTGCCCGGATGGCAGTCGCCGTGCAGTCGCAGCGTCTGCACACCGGCGCCGGGCGCGTCCTCATCTTCTTCTGTCGCCAACGGCGTGGCGCCCGCCAGCACGCCATGCGCCTCGATCAGTGCCAGCGCCTCGCCCAGCCGCTGCTGCCAGGCCGAGCGCACCTCGGGTGCGATGGCTTCGTGCGCCAGCAGCCAGTCGTGCGGCTCGCGCGCGTAGGTAGGCGCGTCGATGCGGCCGCGGTGCGCGAACGCCTGGCGCGCGCCCACGGCGTGGATGCGCGCGATGAAGCGGCCGGTCCACTCCAGTACCTCAAAGTCATCCAGCTCGGGCGCGCGGCCGCCGCGCCGCGGGCTGACGCTGAAGGCAAAGCCGCCATGCGAATGCAGCGTGTGCCCGTGCACCGCGAGCGGCGCGACCACCGGCACATCGGCGTGAGTGAGCTCCTGCGCAAACGCATGCTCTTCCAGGATCTGCGCCTCGCTCCAGCGGCCGGGGCGGTAGAACTTGGCCACTACGCTCGCAAGGCCCTCATGCGGGTCATCCAGCGGCACCAGGTAGACGCGGTTCTCGTAGGAGCTGAGCGCGGTCAGGCGGCCATCACCGCGCAGGCCGATCGCATCCAGCGCATCCAGCACCGCATCGGGCGTGAGTGTGGCGTAGGGGTGCAGCGTGTCGGCCATCAGCGGCCGCTTTCCAGCCGCGTGGCAAAAAACACCGGCTGCCCCGAGGCGCGAATGGCAGCGGCCGCCGCCAGGTGGTCGTATTCGACGCGGTGAAACACCAGCCGCCGCGTGGCCTCGTCATACAGCGCATACATCGCGCGCGGGTCGCCGTCGCGCGGCTGTCCGACCGAGCCCACCGTGGCCAGCCAGTGGCGCTGCGCAGGAATCGGGAAGGCCACGCCAGGCACCGGCTCGAATTCCATCAGCCCGGAGCGCGAGCTTCGGTAATAAAAGCGCTGGCGGTGAATGTGGCCGACGAACACCTGCTGCACGCCCGGACGCTCGGTGGCGGCCTTCAGGCACAGCTCGGCGCGGTGCAGGGTGTCCACGTAGTGCCATTCCATCGGCGCATCGGCGCTGGCGTGCACCACGAGGCTGCTGCCCACCTGCGCACTCAGCGGCAGCTGGGTGATGAAGCGCCGGTGCTGCGCGGTGATCTGGCCGCGCGTCCACTGCGCGCTGACCTCGTCGGTCGGGATGTCGTCATTGATGCGCGCCACCGGCGCTGCACAGGTGGCTTCATCGTGGTTGCCGCGCAGCACCACCGCACCTTCAGCGGCCAGCGCCATCACGGTGTCGAGCACTGCCGCGGGCTCGGCACCGTAGCCCACCAGGTCACCCAGGAAGGCGTACTGCGTGGCGCCGCTCGCGCGCGCATGCGCCAGGCACGCGTCCAGGGCGCGTGCGTTGGCGTGGAGGTCGGACAGCAGCGCGAGCATCAGGCGCAATCATCGCCCATGAAGGGCGGCTGATCACGGCCGTTACACACGGCGGGCGGTTGCTCAGCGCCCGGTGAAGCGCGCCGGGCGCCGCTCCACAAACGAGCGCACGCCCTCGGCGGCGTCTTCGCTGTTGGCCAGGCGCGTCTGGACCGGCATGAAGTCCTGCATCGCGACGATCGGGCCCTGCTCCACTGCACGCAGCGCGTTCTGGCGTGTGGCCACCACCGCCAGCGGCGCCTGCTCGGCGATCGCCTGCGCGATGCGCAGGGCTTCGTCGAGCTGCTGTCCGGCAGGCACCACCTTTTGCACAAAGTTCAGGCGCAGCGCCTCCGCGCTGTTGAACTCGTCGCCCGTCAGCAGGTGCAGCATCGCGTTGCCCAAGCCTGCGCGCTGCGACATGCGCAGCGTGGCGCCACCGGTGGCCATGATGCCGCGCTTGACCTCCAGCTGCGAGAAGCGGCAGTCGTCGGCGGCCACCACGATGTCGGCCGCCAGCATCAGCTCGATGCCCAGCGTGAAGGTGATGCCCTGCACCGCCACCACCATCGGCTTGGTGCGCCGGCGGTAGCCCTCCATGCCCAGGTCGCACGGGTCCACCAGGCCCAGCGGCGTGGCCTTCTCACCGCGCTGCATCAGCGGCGCGATGGTCGGCAGGTCCAGCCCCGCGGTGAAGTGGTCGCCAAACGCATGCAGCACGCCCACACGCAGCGACGGATCGTCATCCAGCCGGGTGTAGGCCTCGCCGAGCTCGCGGAACATGCGCGGCGTGAAGCCGTTGCGCTTGGCCGGCCGGTTGATGCCGATCAGCAGGACATGGCCCTGCACCTCGGTGGAGATGCAGCCGTCGGCGGGGGGAGTGGGATGGGCAATGGTGGCCATGGCCGTGGGTGCTGGTGACAACTGGACGCGTTCAGGAAAAGTGCAGGCCGCGGATGCGGATCCACGGCAGGCTGCTCGCCCCGCTGTCGATGCGCTCGGCGCTCACCGCGACGATGTCCTGCAGCATTTGCGCCATGTTGCCCGACACCATGGTCTCGGCCAGTGCAGTGCCGCGCCGGCCGTCGCGAACGACAAAGCTGTTCTTGATGACACCGGCGAAGTCGCCGTTCGATGCGGGCTGTCCCATCGAGAAACGCCCGACGACGGCGCCGCGCTCGATGCCGTCGGTGAGGCGCTCCAGCGGCGTCGTGCCGGCGTCGATCTCCCAGGCACCGTCCACCGTGGGGACATGGGTGCGGCCAGTCTTGCGGCTGCCGTACAGGCTGGGGATCAGCGCCTTCAGGGTGCCCCGGTCCAGCAGCGTCAGCTCGCTCGCGGCGAAGCCGTCGCCGGTCTGCGGCGCGACACCCGGCGCGCTGAAGCGGCTGCGCACACTGAGCAGGCCCGACGCGATCGACTCACCAACCCGGTCCTTGTACAGCGATGTGCCGGAGATCAGCGCGAGGTCACCGAGCTGCGAGACCAGCCAGCCCAGCAGGTCTTCCACCGCATTGGGCGTCAGCACCACCTCGCCGACAAATTTATCGCCGAGCGGCGCGGTGTCGATCTGCTGCACGGTGTCGCGCATCATGGCCCCGACGCCGAAGCGCTCGGCGATCGGTGCGTCGAGGTCGTCGGCGCTGCCGCCGGTGTAGTTGAATGAACTGGTGCGCTCGCCGTCCGTGCCGGTGCCGAACACCGAAGCCTCGTAGCTGCCCACCGATCCCGACAGCTCTGATCCGCCGGAGGTGCAGGTGTGCCAACGGTGCAGCGCGTGCTTCACGAAGCCTTCGTCGAGGATCATCTGCGGCGTCTCGGCCGCGCGGAAGGCCAGCAACTCGGCCACGCGGCGCGTCATCAGGGCGAGGTCCGCCTCCTGCGGGCCCTTGACGGTGTGCACCGCCTGCCCCGAGGACACCGCATTCGCCTCGTCGGGGGGCGCCGCCTGCGCGTCGGCAAGCAGGGCTCGCGCCCGCGCAGCCACCGCGTCAGCGTCGAAGTTCGTCAGATCGGTGCTGGCCTTGCGTCCCTGCACGATGCCCAGCAGGGACAGGCGGCAGCCGTCGGTGCTGCGCATCAGGCTGGGTTCGTTGTGGTTGACGTTCAGTTCGGTCTGCAGCGTGTGGCTGGCACTGGCCTGTACGTGCTCGAACCCGGCCGCCTGCATGGCCTGCAGGGCGTGGCGCGCGGTGGCCTCGAGGTGTTGCATGTCCATGCGGCGCTCCTTCACTCGCCGCCGATCTGCGCACGGGCGCGCAGGGCCGGGCCGCCCATGGACACCACCATCGGCTGCTTCTTGCCGCAGTAGCCGCTGGCCGTCCAGTACATGTCGTCCGACACCGCATCGACCGACTGCAGCACCTTGATCGCCGAGCCGGACAGGGTGGTGTCGCGGATGGCGGGGCCCAGCTTGCCCTTGCGGATTTCGTAGGCCAGCGTCACGCCGAACATGAATTCGGTGGTCGAGTCGGCCTGCCCGTTGCCGGTGGCGACAAGGTAGTAGCCTTCATCCACCTCGGCAATCATGTCGCTCAGCTTGCGTTCGCCCGGCAGGATCACGGTGTTGCGCATGCGCACCAGCGGTTCGTCGTTCGGTGCATAGGCGCGGGCGCTGCCGGTGGGCGCATGGCCCAGGCGGGCTGCGGTGTCGCGGCTGTTCATGAAGGTCTTCAGGATGCCCCGGTCGATCAGCACCGCGTCCTCGGCGGGGGTGCCCTCGTCGTCGGCGTAGACCGGCACCATCGTTTCTTCACCGCGGAAGTGGTGCGCCACGTCGATCATCGTGACCAGATCGCTGGCCACGCGCTGGCCATGCAGGCGGCCGGTGATCGAGCCACCGAGTACCAGGTCTGCTTCGCAGGGGTGGCCCATGGCCTCGTGCGCCAGCATGCCCGCCAGCTGCGGCGCCAGCACCACGCAGTGATCGCCGCCGCGTGCCGGCACCGCATGGCGCTTGGCCTGAAGGTGGCCATGCAGGGTGTCGAAGAAGGGTTCCAGCGCGGCCTCGCTGAGGTCGAGATCGGCCAGGCTGCCCTTGCAGGACAGGGGCTCGAACAGCTCGACCGGCGCGCCGTCGTCGCCCTGCGCGGTCATCATCACGTAGAAGGCAGCGCGGTCGATGGCGGAGTGGACGTTTGCGCCCACGCTGTTGGTGACCCATTTGCCATGGTGCTCGTCATGCATGACGAGACGCAGCGACTGCAGCCCGGTGTAGCGCTTCTGTGCCCAAGCGTTGATCGCCCGCAGTCGCTCAACCGCCTCGGCCTGGCTCAGCGCTGGCTTGCCGGCGATCGGATGTTCTCCGCGGTAGGACCCGGCCGGCAAGTTGTGGGCATCTCGCACGCCGAAGCCCTGCATGGCCGATGCATTGCGGCGCGCCTGATCGAGCACGCGCGCCTGCGCTGAAGCGTCTGTCGCGCTGCTGGAGGCAAAGCCCCAGTAGCCCCCGGCGTACACCCGGGCGCAGGCGCCGGTGTCCACCGACTCGGTGTTGGCGGTCAGGTTACCGTCGACCATGACGATGCGGCGTTTGCGCAGTTCGTGGCGGCGGGTCTCGTGATAAGTCATGGTGCGATGCTCTCCCTGGTTTCAATGTGTTGCGCAGGTCAGCGCGGAGTGTCGGGTCTGCAGGGCTTGCGCGCAAATCCCGCATGCCCGCCCCCGGCAAGGCAACCCTCAGTACTGATACACGCCCTGGCCCGTCTTGCGGCCCAGGCGGCCGGCGGCCACCATTTCCTTGAGCAGCGGGCAGGGGCGGTACTTGCTGTCGCCGAACTCTTCCAGGTAGACCTCCATCACCGCCAGGCACACGTCCAGACCGATCATGTCGGCCAGCGCCAGCGGGCCGATCGGCTGGTTGCAGCCGAGCTTCATGCCCGCATCGATGTCGTCTGGTGTGGCCAGGCCTTCGGCCAGCACGAAGAAGGCCTCGTTGATCATCGGCACCAGGATGCGGTTGACCACAAAGCCCGGCGCGTTCTTCACCGTGATCGGTGACTTGCCCAGACGCTTGGCCAGGTCGTGCACCGCGTCGTGTGTGGCGTCGCTGGTCTGCAGGCCGCGGATGATTTCCACCAGCGCCATCATCGGCACCGGGTTGAAGAAGTGCATGCCGATGAAGCGGTCGGCGCGGCCGGTGGCTGCCGCCAGCTTGGTGATCGAGATCGACGAGGTGTTGGACGCCACGATCACCCCGGGGGCCAGCATCGCATCCACCTGCTTGAGGATCTTGACCTTCAGCTCGAAGTTCTCGGTCGCGGCCTCGATCACGATGTCGGCGCGCTTGAGTTCGTCGTAGTTGGTGCTGCCCTGGATGCGGCCCAGTGCGGCAGCCTTGTCGGCGTCGGTGATCTTTTCCTTGCGCACCAGCCGGTCCAGGCTGGACGCCACCGTGGCCAGGCCCTTGTCGACCGCCGCTTGTGAAATGTCCACCATGATGGCGCGCACGCCTGCCGTGGCGCAGGCCTGCGCAATGCCGTTGCCCATGGTGCCCGCGCCGATGATGCCCACCGTCTGAATGCTCATGTCCTGGTCTCGCTGATAAGAGGAAGTGCTGGGAAGCCGGAATGCTACGCCAGCGCCAGCACGTGCATGCGCGGGCCCGGGTCTGGGTGGGGATGCGCACCGCTACACTTTGCGCCTTCCGTGCCCAGCGCTGTATTTGGGCGCTGCAGGCGGTGCGCCTTTTTCCCTCGTATCCAACTCTGACGTGTCCGATCGCCTCGCGGTGCTACCGCAATACCTTCTGCCCAAGCGCGCCTTGACCGTGCTGATGGGCCGGCTTGCGGGCGCCCGTGCCGGCGCGCTCACCCACTGGGCGATCGGCCGCTTCATCGACCGCTACGGCGTCAACATGGCCGAGGCCGAGTCCTCGCGCATCGAGGCCTACCCGAGCTTCAACGAGTTCTTCACCCGCCCGCTGAAGGCCGGTGCGAGGCCGTTGGCCGATGCGCCCTTCGTCTGCCCGGTGGATGGCGCCATCAGCCAGTTCGGCGCGATCGCGCGCGACCAGATCTTCCAGGCCAAGGGCCACAGCTACTCGACCGCGGCGCTGCTGGGCGGCGATGCCGAGCGCGCGGCGGCGTACCAGGACGGTGCCTTCGCCACGCTGTACCTGAGTCCGCGCGACTACCACCGTATCCACATGCCCTGCGCCGGCGAACTGCGGCGCATGGTGCATGTGCCGGGCGACCTGTTCTCGGTCAACCCCACCACCGCGCGCGGCGTGCCCGGCCTGTTCGCCCGCAATGAACGCGTGGTCTGCCATTTCGACAGCGCTTTCGGCCCCTTCGTGCTGGTGCTGGTGGGCGCCACCATCGTCGGCAGCATGGCAACCGTCTGGCACGGCGTGGTCAATCCGCCGCGGCCGGGCACCGTGCGGCACTGGGACTACGGGCCGGGCGCCGTGCGGCTGCAGCAGGGCGACGAAATGGGACGATTTCTGCTCGGCTCTACCGTGGTGCTGCTGTTCCCCAGGCACACGATTGCCTTCAACCCGGCGTGGGCCCCGGCTGCGCCCATCCGCATGGGCGAGGCGATGGGCTCGGCGCCCTGAACCTGCACTCGCCGCTGCGAAAGACCCATGCCATGACCACCCTCGGTACCCCGCTGTCCCTGTCGGCTACCCGCGTCATGCTGCTGGGCAGTGGCGAACTCGGCAAGGAAGTGCTGATCGCGCTGCAGCGCCTGGGCGTGGAGACGATCGCGGTGGACCGCTACGACAACGCCCCGGGCCAGCAGGTGGCGCACCATGCCCGCACCATCACCATGAGCGACCCGGCGCAGCTGCGCGCGCTCATCGAGGCCGAGAAACCCATGCTCGTGGTGCCCGAGATCGAGGCGATCGCCACACCCGAGCTGCAGGCGCTGGAGGCTGAGGGCGTGGTTCGCGTGGTGCCCACCGCGCGCGCCGCACGCCTGACGATGGACCGCGAAGGCATCCGCCGCCTGGCCGCCGAAACGCTGGGTCTTGCGACCAGCCCCTACAAGTTCTGCGATTCACTGGAAGAGCTGCAGGCAGCCATCGACAACGGCATCGGCTACCCCTGCATCGTCAAACCGGTGATGAGCAGCAGCGGCAAGGGTCAGAGCAAGATCGACGGACCCGACGACGTGAAGAAAGCCTGGGACTACGCCATGGCCGGCGGCCGCGTCGCCAAGGGCCGGGTGATCGTCGAGGGCTTCATCGACTTCGACTACGAGATCACCCTGCTGACGGTGCGCGCCCGGGGTGCTGACGGCCAGGTCCACACCCAATTCTGTGATCCGATCGGCCATGTGCAGGTCAGCGGTGACTACGTGGAGAGCTGGCAGCCCTGCCGCATGAGCCCGCTGGCGCTGAAGCGTTCACAAGCCATCGCCAAGGCCATCACCGACGACTTGGGCCGCGGCCTGAACGGTGAGCCGGCCGGCTTGGGCCTGTTCGGGGTGGAGCTCTTCATCAAAGGCGACGAGGTGTGGTTCAGCGAGGTGAGCCCCCGGCCGCACGACACCGGCCTGGTGACGCTGGCCACGCAGTGGCAAAGCGAATTCGAACTCCACGCCCGCGCCATCCTCGGCCTGCCGGTGGACACGACCCTGCGCAGCCCCGGCGCGAGCGCGGTGATCTACGGCGGCGTGGACGCGCAGGGCATCGTCTTCGATGGCGTGGACGAGGCGCTAGCCGTGCCCGGCATCGATCTGCGTCTGTTCGGCAAGCCCGAGAGCTTTGCGAAGCGCCGCATGGGTGTTGCGCTGGCGCATGCCGAGAACACCGACGTAGCGCGCGAGCGGGCGAAGCTCGCAGCCTCGAAGGTCAAGCCGCGCAAGGCCTGACTCCTGCTACAGAGCGGCTGCAGCCGCTCACTGAAAGGCGACTTCGTCAAAGCTGCGCAGCTTGCGGCTGTGCAGCCGCTCGATGCCGCCCTGGCGCAGGATGTCAATCGCGCGCATGCCGATGCGCAGGTGCTGGTCGACCCGCTCGCGATAGAAGCGGTCGGCCATGCCGGGCAGCTTGATTTCGCCATGAAGCGGCTTGTCGCTCACGCACAGCAGCGTGCCGTAGGGCACCCGGAAGCGAAACCCGTTGGCGGCAATCGTCGCGCTTTCCATGTCGAGCGCCACCGCGCGGCTCTGGTTGAAGCGTCGCTGCGGCGTGTTGTTGGGAAGCAGTTCCCAGTTGCGGTTGTCGGTGCTGGCCACGGTGCCGGTGCGCATGATGCGCTTGAGCTCGGCGCCGCGGCATTGCGTCACGTCGCTCACCGCCTGCTCCAGCGCAAGCTGGATCTCCGCCAGCGCCGGAATCGGAATCCAGGTCGGCAGTTCTTCGTCCAGCACATGGTCCTCGCGCACGTAGGCGTGCGCCAGCACGTAGTCGCCGAGTTGCTGGTTGGTGCGCAGGCCCGCGCAGTGGCCCAGCATCAGCCAGGCGTGCGGACGCAGCACCGCGATGTGGTCGGTGATGGTCTTGGCGTTGGCCGGGCCGACGCCGATGTTGACCATGCTGATGCCGCCGTGGTCGCGTCGCACCAGGTGGTAGCCCGGCATCTGCGGCAGCCGCGGCGGCGCCTTGCCGCGATCGTCACCCGGCTCGGGCTTCAGGCCCTTGCGGCGCGTGACCACGTTGCCGGGTTCGACGAAGGCAATGTATTCGCTGTCCTCGCGCTGCATCTCGGCGTGGCCCAGCCGGATGAACTCGTCCACATAGAACTGGTAGTTGGTCAGCAGCACGAAATTCTGGAACCAGTCGGGGGCGGTGCCGCTGTAGTGGCGCAGCCGGTGCAGCGAGTAGTCGATGCGCGGGGCGGTGAACAGCGACAGCGGCAGCGCCTCGCCCGGCGCGGGCTGCCAGGTGCCGTTGGCGATGCCGTCATCCATCGCGCCGAGGTCGGGCAGGTCGAACAGGTCACGCAGCAGCGCACGGCGCTGCGGGTCGAGCGTGCCCTCCACATGGTCATCTTCGGCAAAGGCGAAGTGCACCGGGATCGGCTCGCCGCTGGTGCCCACCTCCAGTGGCTCGCCGTGGTTGGCCAGCAGCAGGCGGAACTGCTCGCGCAGGTAGGCGCCGTACAGGTCGGGCCGCGTCAGCGTGGTCTCGTAGCGGCCGGTCCCCGCCACGAAGCCGTAGCTGGCCTGCGGCGCATCGGGCAGGCGCGACACGCTCTTGCTGTGCAGCCGGACGAAGGGGTAGCAGGCGCGCACCCGGTCGGCAGGCGTGTCACCACGCACAAAGGCCAGCATCGCGTCGCGCAAGAAGCGCGTCTGCCGCTGATGGATGGCCTGCACCGCGGCCAGGGCCGAGTCGGGGTCGCGGTGCAGCGAGGGGGCGATGAAGTCGGGAGACAGCGGCATGGTGCAGGGCGCAGAGAGCAGCAGATGGCGAGGCGGCAGATGGGGACAGGGTGGGGTGTGCTGTACGAAAAACGCTGACAGCGCTCATGGCGGCGCAGCGACAGCGGCCTCAGTATGGACGAGCCTACATTGGCCTTTCATCCTGTCCACCCTTGCCGCAGAGGTTCATGTCATGCAAGTCGCGCCGCAGTCCCTGGTTGCCAACCCGTTCATGTTGATGGTCGATCCCCAGCGCGTGCTGCGCGAGATGACCCGTTCGCCGTCGCTCAGGGCCTTGTCGCAGCGCAAGTGCCATCCGCTGGACCGCCCGGTGCTGCGCGCGATCAGCGTCGAACTGGTGCGTCTGGACGAGCAGATCGACGCTGCGGCCGACGATCTGGATGACCTGGGCAACGAGCCTGGCGCGGCCGCACAGTAAGTTCCGCGGCAGGGCCCACAGCCACACCACGCGGGCCTCAAAAGTGAAAAAGCCCGGTACCCAAGGGCACCGGGCTTGTCACTGACGCGAGGCAGGCTCAGGGCTTGCCAGCGGTCGGGAAAGGCCATGCGGCCTGCGGGTTCAGCGTTGTCTGCGCAGCAGGCGCAGGCGCGGCTTTCGCAGCAGGTGCTTTGGCAGCTTTCTTTTTCGCCGCTTTCTTCGCAGGCTTTTTCGCAGCCTTTTTGGCGGCCTTTTTCGCAGGCTTCTTGGCAGCCTTCTTCTTGGCTACCTTTTTGGCGGCCTTTTTCGCTGCCGGCTTCTTCTTGGCAGCGGGCTTTTTCGCAGCTTTTTTCGCCGCCGGCTTCTTAGCCGCCGGCTTCTTTGCTGCTGCCTTCTTGGCCGCCGGCTTCTTCGCTGCGACCTTCTTCGCCGGGGCCTTCTTGGCTGCCGGTTTCTTGGCGGCCTTCTTGGCGGCCGGCTTCTTCTTTGCAGTTGCCATTGCTTTCTCCTTCATCGAGTTGAAAGGTTTCAACCAAAAGGCACTCCGTGCCTGTTGGTCGGCACAAAGTGATCCATGGCGTTGGGCCCATGCCCAGCGTCATGAACGCGGGAGCAACCCGCCTTGCCGCCCACACGGGCGGCCTGAAGGCAGATTGCGAATTGGTGAAGCATCCGGTGCAAACAGGTCAGGAAGATCAGTCCCAGGACAGCGCGCCGCCGGTCTGGTACTCGATGACGCGCGTCTCGAAGAAGTTGCGCTCCTTCTTGAGGTCGATCATCTCGCTCATCCAGGGGAACGGGTTCTCTTCGTTGGGGAACAGCGGCTCCAGGCCGATCTGCGTGGCGCGGCGGTTGGCGATATAGCGCAGGTAGCCCTTGAACATCGAGGCATTGAGCCCCAGCACGCCGCGCGGCATGGTGTCTTCGGCGTAGCGGTATTCCAGCTCGACGGCCTTCAGGAACAGCGCCTTGATCTCGGCCTTGAACTCAGCTGTCCACAGGTGCGGGTTCTCGAGCTTGAGCTGGTTGATCAGGTCGATGCCGAAGTTGCAGTGCATCGACTCGTCGCGCAGGATGTACTGGTACTGCTCGGCCGCGCCGGTCATCTTGTTCTGGCGGCCCAGCGCCAGGATCTGGGTAAAGCCGACGTAGAAGAACAGGCCCTCCATCAGGCAGGCAAAGACGATCAGCGACTTGAGCAGCCGCTGGTCGTTCTCAGGCGTGCCGGTCTTGAAGTTCGGGTCCATGATCGCCTCGATGAAGGGGATCAGGAACTCGTCCTTGTCGCGGATGGAGGAAACCTCGTGGTACGCGTTGAAGATCTCCGACTCGTCCAGGCCCAGCGACTCCACGATGTACTGGTAGGCGTGGGTGTGGATCGCCTCCTCGAAGGCCTGGCGCAGCAGAAACTGGCGGCACTCGGGCGCGGTGATGTGGCGGTAGGTACCCAGAGTGATGTTGTTGGCCGCCAGCGAGTCGGCGGTCACGAAGAAGCCCAGGTTGCGCTTGATGATGCGGCGCTCGTCCTCTGTCAGGCCGTTCGGGTCTTTCCAGAGCGCGATGTCGCGGTTCATGTTGACTTCCTGCGGCATCCAGTGGTTGGCGCAGGTGGCCAGGTACTTCTCCCAGGCCCACTTGTACTTGAACGGCACCAGCTGGTTGACGTCGG
>JBDLRH010000009.1:0-50715 GCA_039800165.1 Pseudomonadota bacterium | reverse complement strand
AGCCGATCTCTTCCGGTGTGCCCAGGCGCTTGACCGGGATGGTGGCCACGATCTTCTCGAGCACGTCCGGGCGGATGGCGCGGACCATGTCGGTGCCGATGTAGCCCGGGCTCACGGTGTTGACCGTCACGCCCTTGGCCGCGAGTTCCTGCGCCAGCGCCATGGTGAAGCCGTGCATGCCCGCCTTGGCGGCCGAGTAGTTGGTCTGGCCGGCCTGGCCCTTCTCGCCGTTGACCGACGAGATCTGGATGATGCGGCCGAAGCCACGCTCCACCATGTCGGGCACCACCTGCTTGGTCACGTTGAACATCGAGTTCAGGTTGGTGTCGATCACCGCGTCCCAGTCCTCTCGCGTCATCTTGAGGAACATGCGGTCGCGGGTGATGCCGGCGTTGTTGACCAGCACGTCGATCGGGCCGTGCTCGGCCTTGGCCTTGGTGAACGCGTCCACCGTCGACTGCCAGTCGGCCACGTTGCCCACCGACGCATAGAACGTGTAGCCCAGCGCCTTCTGTTCGTCGAGCCACTTGGTGAAGTCACGCGTGGGGCCGCAGCCTGCGATCACCTTGAAGCCGTCCTTGTGCAGGCGCTGGCAGATGGAGGTACCGATGCCACCCATGCCGCCGGTGACGTATGCAACTTTTTGAGCCATTCCTTCTTCTCCTCGTTGATGAAAATTCAGTGATGTGTGTCAGCGCGTTCGTGTGCGGACGGTTGTACGCCCTTCAGGCGCGCTCGACAGCGAGGGAAACCCCCATGCCGCCGCCGATGCACAGGGCCGCCAGGCCCTTCTTCGCGCCGCTGCGCTGCATCTCGTGCAGCAGCGTCACCAGGATGCGGCAGCCCGAAGCGCCGATCGGGTGACCGATGGCGATCGCGCCGCCGTTCACGTTGACCTTGGCCGGATCGATGTCCAGCGCCTTGTTGACCGCGCAGGCCTGGGCCGCGAACGCCTCGTTCAGTTCAAACAGGTCGACGTCTTGCGCCTTCCAGCCGGCGCGCGCCAGCGCCTTTTGCGACGCGGGCACCGGGCCCATGCCCATGGTGGCCGGGTCCAGGCCGCTGGTGCCGAAGGCCGCGATGCGCGCCAGCGGCTTGAGGCCCAGCGCCGCGGCCTTCTTTGCGGTCATCACCACCACGGCAGCAGCGCCGTCGTTGATGCCCGAGGCGTTGCCCGCGGTCACGCTGCCGGCCTTGTCGAAGGCCGGGCGCAGGCCGGCCAGCGCATCGGCACCGGTCTTGCGGTTGATGTATTCGTCGGCGTCAAAGACCAGCGGGTCGCCCTTTTTCTGCGGAATGCTCACGCCCACGATCTCGGACTTGAACTTGCCGGCGTCCTGTGCGGCAGCGGCCTTCTGCTGCGAGCCCAGCGCCAGTGCGTCCTGCATGTCGCGGGTGATGCCGTGGGCCTTGGCCACGTTCTCGGCGGTGATACCCATGTGGTACTGGTTGTACACGTCCCACAGGCCGTCGATGATCATCGAGTCGACCATCTTCCAGTCGCCCATGCGCTGGCCGTCGCGGCTGCCCATCAGCACGTGCGGCGCGGCGCTCATGTTTTCCTGGCCGCCGGCCACCACGATCTCGCTGTCGCCCCAGGCCACGGCCTGCGCGGCCAGCATCACGGCCTTCAGGCCCGAGCCGCACACGGCGTTGATGGTGAGCGCCGGCGTTTCCTTGGCCACGCCGGCCTTCATCATCGCCTGACGCGCCGGGTTCTGGCCCGAGCCCGCGGCCAGCACCTGGCCCATGATCACCTCGCCGATTTGCGCGGCGTCGAGCTTCGCGCGGGCAATCGCCTCGCGGATCACGATGGCGCCCAGATCAGGCGCCGAGGTCTTGGCGAGCGAGCCGCCGAACTTGCCGACCGCGGTGCGTGCAGCCGAAACGATGACGATGTCTTCCACTTGATGTCTCCAGAAAAAATGATGGCACGTGCTGCGACTGCCGCAGCCGCGCCGGATCAGGCCTTGGCCTTGACGTAGCGGCCCGGTGCCGCCTCGATCGCCTTGAACTTGCCCTTGCCGTAGGCTTTGGGCGCCGCGATCTGCTTGCCTGCGTGGCCCTTGAGCCAGGTGGCCCAGTCGGTCCACCAGCTGCCCGGCAGTTCCTTCGCACCGGCAATCCACTCGTCGGCGGTCTTGGGGAACTTGCCGTCCTCGCGCAGCCAGTGGCTGCGCTTCTTGGCCGCAGGCGGGTTGATCACGCCGGCGATGTGGCCCGAGGCGCCCATCACGAAGCGCTTCTTGCCCGGCAGCCACTGGGTGCTGGCATACGAGCCGCCGATCGGCACGATGTGGTCTTCACGGCTGCCGTAGATGTAGACCGGCAGGTCCACCTTGCGCAGGTCGATCTTCTCGCCGCACACCGTGGCCTTGCCCGGCTTGACCAGGTTGTTCTCGAGGTAGGTGTTGCGGATGTACCAGGCGTACATCGGGCCCGGCAGGTTGGTCGAGTCGCTGTTCCAGTACAGCAGGTCAAACGGCGGCGGCGTCTCGCCCTTGAGGTAGTTGCCCACCACGTAGTTCCACACCAGGTCGTTCGGGCGCAAGAAGCTGAAGGTCGATGCCAGGTCCTGTCCCTTGAGCAGGCCGCCGTTGGCGTACTGCATCTCGCGGAACTTCACGAAGTTCTCGTCGATGAACACATCGAGCACGCCGGTGTCGCTGAAGTCGATCAGCGTGGTCAGGAAGGTCGCACTTTGCACCGGCTTTTGGCCGCGCGCGGCCAGCACGGCCAGCGCATTGCTGAGGATGGTGCCGCCCACGCAGAAGCCCAGCGCGTTGATCGTCCTGGCGCCGGTGATCTCGCGCACCGTGTCGATGGCGCAGATGGCGGCGTTCTCGATGTAGTCGTCCCAGGTCTTGCTGCCCATCGACGCGTCGGGGTTGCGCCAGCTGACGACGAAGGTGCGATACCCCTGCGCCACCGCATGACGGATGAACGAGTTCTCGGGCTGCAGGTCGAGGATGTAGAACTTGTTGATGCAAGGCGGGATCAGCAGGAACGGCCGCTCGTACACCTTGGCCGTCAGCGGCTTGTATTCGATCAGCTGGAAGAATTCGTTCTCGAACACCACCGCGCCTTCGGTGGTAGCCACGTTCTTGCCGACCTCGAACACGCTCTCGTCGGTCATCGACACATGGCCCTGGCGCATGTCCTTGAGCAGGTTGGTCACGCCCTGCGCAATGCTCTCGCCCTGCGTCTCGATCGCCTTCTTCTGCGCCTCTGCATTGAAGGCCAGGAAGTTGCTGGGCGCCGACGCGGCCACCCACTGCTCGACCGCAAAGCGCACGCGGGCACGGGTCTTGGCATCTGCATGCATCGCATCGGCCAGGCCCATCAGCGTGCGGGCGTTCAGCAGGTAGGCGGCAGCCGAAAAGGCGGCCACCGGGTTGGCGGCCCAGGCGTCGTGCGAGAAGCGGCGGTCCTTGGCCTCCGGCGCCCCCTGAAGCCCCTGATTCCACAGCGCGGCGGCGTCCTTGAGATACTGCTGCTGCAGTTCCTGCAGCTTGGCCGGATCGAAGTGCAGCGGCTCGGCCGGCATGCCGGGCAGCGACGCCAGGTTGGGCATGGCGCCGGCACCGGGCAGGCCCTTGGACAGATCCAGTTGCTGGAAGGATTGCAGCGCCTTGCCCCAGTTTTCCTGGATCGCCTGCTGGAACTGCTGGCTGGACTGCGCCCAGTCAAACGGTGTGCTCATTCGTACTCCTCGGTGTCATTATTAGTAGAAACCCGAAGTATCTGACAATTCATGCTGCATTGCAACATTTCCGTGTATTGGGGGGCCTTGTGTACCTGGTGGTGATCGCCTGGCTGTATGTCGCCGTGATGATGGCGGTGGCCGAAGCCACCCACTCCCAAGGCAGCCTGCTCGGCGCCGTCGTCACCTTTGTACTGTACGGCCTGCTGCCTGTCGCCTTGGTGGTTTACCTGATGGGGACGCCCGGGCGGCGCCGCGCGATCAAGGCGCGCGATCAAGGCGCGCGAGGCGCAGGAAGCGCTGCCCGCGCAGCCCGGCTCAGGGTCCGTCGATCCAGACGCAGGCCGCGAACCGGCCGCTGACGCGGTCGCGCCGGTGCGAAAAGAACCGTGACGCATCGGCGTGGGTGCACCACGCCCGGGTGCCGTCGTTGCCGTGTACCGCAACCACGCCCAGCGCCGCCAGCCGGTCGCGGGCCAGCCCCGCCAGATCGGCGAACCACTTGCCCGCCGCGCGGGCCTGCGCTTGCGGGTGCGGACGAAAGTGCCGCTGCGCCGCGGGCTGTGCAGCCAAGAAGGCGGCACGCACCTCGTCGCCCACTTCGAACGCGTCGGGGCCGATACATGGCCCCAGCCACGCGCTGATTCCGACATCGCGCGGGCCTGTCAGCTCGCGCAACGCCGCATGCGCAGACTCGATGGCGCCGCCGGCCAGCCCGCGCCAGCCGGCATGGGCCGCCGCCACCGCGCTGCCGTCGTGCGCGGCCAGCAGCACCGGCAGGCAGTCGGCCACCATGATGCTGCAGGCCACGCCGGGCAGCGCGGTGGCGCAGGCGTCGGCCACGGTGCCGTCGGGTGTGGCGGCGTCCAGCACCACCGCCTTGATGCCGTGCACCTGCTGCAGGTAGACCGGCCGCGCGCCGATGGCCTGCGCCAGCCGCGCGCGGTTGGTAAGCACCGCGGCGGGCGCATCGCCCACGTGGTCGCCCAGGTTCAGGCTGGCGTAGGCGCCCGTGGACACGCCGCCGTCGCGGGTGGTGCACGCGGCACGCACCCGCGAGCCGGCGATCTCGGGCCAGTCCGGTGTCAGCATCGGCAAGCCGGGAGGCAGCGCACCGGGCAGCGCCGGCTCAGGCCTCGAAGTCGGGGCAGGCCGAGGGCTGCGCCTTCTGGAAGGCCGGCAGCGCCATGCAGGCCTCGAAGGCGGCCATGGTGCGGCTCAGGCCGCTGAAGTCCACCTGGAAGCGCTTGCCGTTGAAGATCTGCGGCACCAGGCAGCAGTCCACCAGCGTCGGCGTGTCGCCCACGCAGAAGCGCGAGGCGGGCAGCTGGGCCAGCTCGCGCTCGAAGGCCTCCAGGCCGTCGCGCACCCAGTGCCGGTACCACGCGTTCTTGCCGTCCTCATCCACCTTGAGCTCGCGCGTGAGGTACTTCAGCACCCGCAGGTTGTTCAGCGGATGGATCTCGCAGGCGATCAGCTGCGACAGCGCACGCACCTGGGCGCGCGTCATCGGGTTGCGCGGCAGCAGCGCCGGCGTCGGGTGCATCTCGTCGAGGTACTCGATGATCGCCATCGACTGCGACAGCTTGCGCCCGTCATCGAGCACCAGCAGCGGCACCAGGCCCGAGGGCGACACCGCCGCGTATTCGGGCAGCTTGTGGTCGCCACGCGCCAGGTGCACCGGCAGGTATTCATAGCTCAGCCCCTTGAGCTCGAGCGCAATGCGCACGCGGAACGAGGCCGACGACCGGAAGTAGTTGTAGAGCTTCATGGCTGCAAGGATAAACTGACCCATCCGAGGAGACCCCGATGAAGGCCCAGGACAACGAACTCGTCACCCGCATCGGCCCGGGCACGGCCTGCGGCGAGCTGCTGCGCCGCTACTGGCAGCCGGCCGCGCTGGTCGATGAATTCAACCCGGCACTCGACCCGCGCATGCAGGAGCGCGCGGTCAAGGCGCTGCGCCTGTTCGGGCAAGACCTGGTGCTGTGGCGCGACGCGCAGGGCCGCTGGAGCCTGCTCGACCGCGACTGCCCGCACCGCGGCGCCGACCTGTCGTTCGGGCGGCACGAAGGCGACGGCCTGCGCTGCCCCTTCCACGGCTGGAAGTTCGCCGCCGATGGCCGCTGCACCGAGACGCCAGCCGAGCCCGCAGGCAGCAAGCTGTGCGAGCGCGTGCGACAGCGCAGCTACCCGGTGATCGAGCGCGCGGGCGTGGTGTTTGCGTGGATGGGCCCCGAGGGCATGACGCCCCCGCCCCTGCCCGCCTTCGACTGCCTTGAGGCGCCCGCTTCGCACCGCTTTGCCTTCAAGGGCCTGTGGCACGCCAACTGGCTGCAGTGCTTCGAGGTGGGCATCGACCCGGCGCATCCGTCCTTCCTGCACCGCTTCCTGAACGACGCGCCGCTGGACAGCGTGGGCAGCAACGCGGCCGGGCGGCAGTTCCGCAGCGAAAGCGCAGGCGACTTCGGCGGCGAGAAGTGGCCGATGACGCGCATCATGCGCGAGTTCTTCCGCCCCGAGATCAGCTTCGAGCCGCAGCCCCACGGCGTGCAGATCACCGCACTGCGACCGATGACCGACGCGCTGACCCATGTGCGGGTGACGCAGGCGGTGTTCCCGGCCACCTTCGTGATCCCGCTGTCGCCCACGCTCACCATCACCCAGATGCATGTGCCGGTGGACGACACGCACACCTACTGGTACGCCTTCTTCACGAGCTTCGGCGCTGCGCTGGACCACGAGGCAATGCGCGCGCAGCGGCTGCAGTTCATCGCCCTGCCCGACTACATCCCCAGGGCCGGTCGCCACAACGACTGGGGCTTCAACCCCGCCGAGCAGCGCAGCAGCACCTACCTGGGCATGGGCGAGGAAGACATCAACGTGCACGACCAGTGGGCGGTGGAGAGCATGGGCGCCATCCAGGACCGCACCCGCGAGCACCTGGGCACCAGCGACAAGATCATCATGGCCAACCGCCGCACGCTGCTGCAGGCCATCGAGACGGTGCGCCAGGGCGGCACGCCCCCGGGCGTTGCCGATGCGTCGGTGGCTGCGCTGCGCACCGGGCCCGACACGGTGGACGGCATCGCGCCGGCCGGCACCTGGAGCCACTGGTGGCGCGAACAGGTGCAGGCCAAGCGCGAACAGGCGCCGTGGATGGCGACGCAACACGCAGGGGCGGACACCGCCGCCACGGCGGCTACTTCCAGCGCAGCCAACATCGCCACGGCCGCCAAGGCCAGCTGAGCGTTCGCCGTGCACCACTCACAGCGACCGCTGGCCGAACGCTGCGGCCTTCACGACGCCGAACGCGAGCGCGCGGTGCAGCAGCTGTTGCGCCGCATCGAAGCAGGCGGCATCCAGCAGGTGCGGCTGATGTGGTGCGACGTGCACGGCATGACGCGCGGCAAGACGCTGATGCCGCAGGCGCTGCGCAGCGCGCTGATGGACGGGCTGGGCATGGTCAGCACCCTGATGCTCAAGGACACCTCGGACCGCACCGCATGGAAGGTGTTCGAGGCCCACGGCACCGACGGGCTGGACGGCTTCGGTGCCGCCAACAACCTGATGCTGCTGGCCGACCCGCACAGCTGGGTCGAGCTGCCCTGGGCACCCGGCACCGGCTGGCTGCGCTGCCAGCCGTGGTTCGCCGACGGGACACCGGTGCCGCTGGACACGCGGCGCGTGCTGCAGCAGGCGCTGGCGCGGCTGGCGCAGCAGGGCTGGGGCCTGCGCTGCGGCCTTGAGGTGGAGTTCCACATCTACCGCATCCGCAACGCACAGGCAGCGCTGGACCCGGCCGTGGCCGACTGGCCCGGCCTGCCACCAGAGGTGGAACTGATCCACCCGGGCTATCAGCTGCTGGGCGAAGCCTGGGCCGACCTGGCCGACGAGGCGCTGGGCATCGTGCGCGACACCGCCTGCGCGCTGGGGCTGCCGCTGGCTTCACTCGAAATCGAGCTCGGCCCGAGCCAGGTGGAGGCGGTGTTTGCCGCAAGCGACGCGCTGGCCGCCGCCGACCAGATGGTGCTGTTTCGCAATGGTGTTCGCCAGGCGCTGCGCCGCCGCGGCTACCACGCCAGCTTCATGTGCCGCCCGCCGTTTGCACGCATCATGTCCAGCGGCTGGCACCTGCACCACAGCCTGGTGCGGCGCGATGACGGCACGAACCTGATGCGCCGCGATGCGCCGGCACCGGGCAGCACCGCCGACGATGCCGTGCACACGCTGTCGGATCTGGGGGCGCTGTGGCTGGCCGGGCTGCTGGCGCACGCACGCGGCATGGCGGCGTTCTGCACCTCCACCGCCAACGGCTACGGCCGCTTCCAGCCAAACATGCTGGCGCCTTGCGCGGCGGTGTGGGGCCGCGACAACCGCGGCGCGATGCTGCGGGTGGTGGGCGAGGCGGGCGACGTCGCCACGCGCATCGAAAACCGCATCGGCGAGCCGGCGGCCAACCCGTACCTGTACATCGCGGCGCAGATCCATGCCGGGCTCGATGGCATCGCGCGTGGCCTCAGCGCCCCGGCGGCCACGCGGTCGCCCTACCAGCCGGGGCTGCCGGCACTGCCCACCAGCCTGAGCGAGGCGCTCGACGCGCTGTCGCAAGACGCGGCGCTGATCGAGGGCTTCGGGCGCGCCTTCACCGACTACCATCAGCGCATCAAGCGGTCCGAGGCCGAGCGGCGCGCGGCGGCCGCCGACACGCTGGACTTCGACCGGCGCGAATACTTCAGCCGCATCTGAGCCTTCAATGATCACTGTTCACTTCGTGTCGCACAGCGGCGCATCCACCACCCTGAAGGCCCAGCGCGGTCAAAGCGTGATGCAGGTGGCGGTGGGTGCCGGCCTCGACGGCGTGGCCGCCGATTGCGGCGGCCTGCTGACCTGCGCCACCTGCCATGTGATGGTGCGCGAGCCCCATGCGTCGCGGCTGCCGGCGCCCGAGGCCGAGGAGCAGTCGATGCTGGAGTTCACCGCATCGCCGCGCGGCGCACACAGCCGCCTGTCGTGCCAGATCGTGCTGACGGATGAGCACGACGGCATCACGGTGGACCTGCCCGCCAGCCAGTACTGAGGCGGGGCCTTCTCCTGGACCTGGCGTGAGCGCCGCTGCGCCTCAGGCGCCGTCGGCCATGCGCGCGAGCAGCCGCAGCAGCGTCTGCGCCTCACGCCCGCTGAGCGGCGCGAGCATGCGCGACTGCGCACGCGTGGCCGCGGCCTTCATCTTCTGCGCTACCTGCTCGCCCTCGGGCGTGAGCCACAGCAGCTTGCGCCTGCGGTCGTGCGTGTCCGCTTCGCGGCGCACCCAGCCACGGGCCTCCAGCCGCCCGATCACCGAGCCCGAGGTGGCGGCGTCGAACTGAACCCGCGACGCCAGTGTCACCTGATCGGTGCCCGGCTCGTCGATCAGCACGTTGAGGATGGCGAACTGCACCGGCGTGACATCAAAGCCGGCGGTTTCTTCCATGAACACCGCCACCGCACGCTGGTGCGCACGGCGGATCAGGTGCCCCGGGGCGTGGCGGAAGTCGAAGCTGCGCGGCATGGATGGATCGTCTGTAAAAAAGTGCAAACCCGGCTTGCGGCGATTGCTAAGCATGCATATCATATGCATACATACGGAAAACGCAAGGATGCAAACCATGGCCACTGCAGCAAACGCGACACCGCCCGCCTCCATCGTCATCGCCGGCGGCGGCATCGGCGGCCTGGCTGCTGCCATGGTGCTGGCGCAAGACGGCCACGCGGTGACGGTGCTCGAGCAGGCCAGCGCCTTCGGCGAGATCGGCGCGGGCATCCAGCTCGGCCCCAACATCTTCAAGATGTTCGAATACCTGGGCATGACCCGCGAGGTCAGCGAGGTGGCGTACTTCCCGCCGGGCCTGGGCATGAACGATGTGCGCACCGGCGAGAAGGTGGTGCGCGTGCCGCTGGGTGACGTGGCGCGTGCCGCCTATGGCTTTCCGTACGGCGTGATCTACCGCGCCGACCTGCACAACGTGTTCCTCGAGCAGTGCCGCAAGCTGCCCGGCGTGACGCTGCGCACCTCGGCCAAGGTCGAGTCGTACACCCAGGACGCACAGGGCGTGACGGTGCAGCTCGAAGGCGGCGAGACACTGCGCGCGGCCGCGCTGATCGGCGCCGACGGGCTGTGGAGCCGCATCCGCGAGCGCATCGTCGGTGACGGCAAGCCGCGCGTGTCGGGCCACATTGCCTACCGTGCGGTGCTCAAGCGCGAGGACGTGCCCGCGCACCTGTGGAGCGATGACGTGCTGCTGTGGGGCGGCGAGAAGACGCACCTGGTCACCTACCCGCTGCGCCGCGGCGAGCTGTTCAACCTGGTGGCGGTGTTCCACAGCAACAAGTACGACGAGGGCTGGAACACCTTCGGCGACGTGGCCGAGCTCAACGAGCGCTTTGCGCACGCGGTGCCGCAGGTCAAGGAACTGCTCGGCAAGATCGAGACCTGGAAGATGTGGGTGCTGTGCGACCGCGAGCCGGTGTCCAACTGGACGGACGAGCGCGTGACGCTGCTGGGCGACGCCGCACACCCGATGCTGCAGTACCTGGCCCAGGGTGCCGGTCAGGCCATCGAAGACGCGGTGGTGCTGCGCGAGGCGCTGCGCCACACCCGGGGCGACGTGCGCGAGGCCTTCCAGAAGTACCAGAAGGCACGCTACCTGCGCACCGGGCGGGTGCAGCTGACGGCACGCTTTTACGGCGAGATCTACCATGCAAGCGGCGTGCACCGCGAGCTGCGCAACCAGCTGTTCCAGGGCGGCAAGGAAGCCGCAGGCTTCGCCGGCCTGAAGTGGATGTACGAGGGCATCGACCCGAAGAAGCTCTTTGACTGAGCCGCCGCGCTGCACACCCGCCACGCAAGGAGATACCGATGAATGCCCCGCTTGATGCGCGCGCCGTGCGCCGCCAGCTCTACGAAGACATGGCACCGCTGAACCTCACGCCGCTGTGGGAGGTGCTGCACGCGCTGGTGCCGCCCGCGCCGCGCACGCCCTGCGTGGCCGCGCACTGGGGCTACGACGCGGTGCGCCCGTTCCTGATGCGCTCGGGCGAGGCGATCACGGCCGAAGAGGCGGTGCGCCGCGTGCTGATCCTCGAGAACCCGGCGCTGCGCGGCCAGTCGGCCATCACCCAGTCGCTGTACGCCGGGCTGCAGCTGATCCTGCCGGGCGAAGTCGCGCCCAGCCACCGCCACACGCAAAGCGCTCTGCGCTTCATCGTCGAAGGCGAAGGCGCCTACACCGCGGTGGACGGCGAGCGCACCACCATGCGCCCGGGCGACTTCATCATCACCCCCAGCTGGACCTGGCACGACCACGGCAACGACGCCGACGTGCCGGTGGTCTGGCTTGACGGCCTGGACATCCCGCTGATCCGCTTTCTGGATGCGGGCTTTGCGCAGAACGACACCCGCAAGTCGCAGGACGTGGCGCGCGCTGAAGGCTCGAGCTTTGCGCGCTACGGCCACAACATGGCGCCGGTGCGCGGCACCTCGCCTTTTGGCCAGACCTCGCCGATCTTCAGCTACCCCTACGACCGCAGCCGCGAGGCGCTTGACCGGCTCGAGCGCAGCGAAGCGATCGACCCGTGGGACGGCGTGAAGCTGCGCTACGTGAACCCGCTGACCGGCGGCTCGCCCATGCCCACCATGCAGACCTTCATGCAGCGCCTGCCCGCAGGCTTTGCCGGCAAGGCCTGGCGCCAGACCGACGGCGCGATCTACAGCGTGGTCGAAGGGCACGGCAGCGTCACCGTCACCGCCCCTGGCGACGGCGCACAACCGGTCACCTTTACATACGGGCCGCGCGATCATTTCGTGGTGCCCTCATGGCACACTGCCCGCCTTCAAAGCGAGGGCGGCTGCGTGCTGTTCAGCTACTCCGACCGCCCGGTGCAGCAGATGCTGGGCATTCACCAAGAAGAAAGACTGTCATGAGCTTTGTGATCACGCCCCCGGCCACCGTCTCGGTGCCGGTCATCGGCCGCCCCGAGCAGTTTCCGGTACACCGCATCTACTGCGTCGGCCGCAACTATGTGGAACACGCCAAGGAGATGGGCTTCACCGGCCGCGAGCCGCCCTTCTTCTTCCTCAAGCCCGCAGACGCCATCGTGGTGGTGCCGCAGGGCCAGACCGGCAGCATCCCCTACCCCAGCCTGACCAAGGACTTCCACCACGAGATCGAACTGGTGGTGGCCATCGGCACCGGCGGGCGCAACATCAAGGCGGCCGATGCGCACAAGCACATCTACGGCTATGCGGTGGGCCTGGACATGACCCGTCGCGACCTGCAAGGCGAGATGAAGAAGCAGGGCCGCCCCTGGGACATCGGCAAGTCGTTCGACCACTCCGCCCCCATCGGCCCGATCACGCCCGTGACGCAGGCCGGCGACGTGAACAACGCGGCGATTTGGCTGCAGGTCAACGGCGCCGACCGCCAGCGCAGCAACGTGGCCAAGCTGATCTGGAACGTAGCCGAGACGATCGAGCACCTGTCGGCCGCCTGGGAACTGCAGCCCGGCGACCTGATCTACAGCGGCACGCCCGAGGGCGTGAACGCCGTGGTGGCGGGCGACCTGATGGTCGGCTGCGTCGACGGCCTGGGCGAGCTGCGCGTCAAGGTCGCGGGCTGAGGCCAACCATGCGCGTGCTGGAAATCCTGGCGAAGCTCTGCGCGGTGCTCGCCGGCATGCTGCTGGTGCTGATCACGCTGATGACCTGCGCCAGCGTCACCGGCCGCGAATTCATCGGCAAGACGATCACCGGCGACTTCGAGCTCTCGGGCGCGGCGGCCGGTGCGGCGATTGCGCTGTTCATGCCCTGGTGCCAGGCGCGCCGCGGACACATCATCGTGGACTTCTTCACCACCCGCGCCTCGGCCGCCACCCAGCTGCGCCTGGACCGGCTGGGTGCGCTGCTGCTGGCGCTGGTGATGGCACTGATGACCTGGCGCACCACGCTGGGCGGCATCAACGCCTGGACCACGCAGTCGAGCACCATGATGATGGGCTTTCCGGAGTGGGTGATCTACAGCGCAATGGTGCCAGCGCTGGCGCTGACCGCGCTGATCGCGCTGGTGCAGGCCGTGCGCGGCTTCGAGGGCGACGCGCCTGAGGGCAACCCGGAGCTGTCGGCATGAGCCCGGTCGCGCTGGCCCTGTCGATCTTCGCCATCATGCTGGTGCTGATGGCCGTGCGCGTGCCGATCGCGGTCACCATGTTCATTGCCGGCGGCATCGGCTACCTGGTGCAGTCGGGCTGGGGGCCGCTGTCGAACTTCCTCAACAGCCAGGCCTTCGCGCGCTTTGCCAGCTACGACCTGTCGGTGATCCCGCTGTTCATCCTGATGGGCCACTTCGCCACCCAGGGCGGCATCAGCAAGGCGCTGTTCGAATTCGCTGCCGGCGTCATGGGCCGGCTGCGCGGCGGGCTGGCCATGGGCGCCGTGTTCGCCTGCGCCGCCTTCGGCGCGATCTGCGGCTCGTCGGTGGCCACCGCCGCCACCATCACCAACGTGGCTTATGGCGAAATGCGCCGCCACGGCTACTCGGGGCGGCTCGCCACCGGAACGCTGGCAGCCGGCGGCACGCTCGGCATCCTGATCCCGCCGTCGGTACCGCTGGTGATCTACGCCATCCTGACCGAGCAGAACATCGCCAAGCTGTTTGCCGCGGCCATGGTGCCTGGCCTCATTGCGATGCTGGGCTACATGATCGCCATCGCCATCTACGTGCGGCTGGTGCCCGGGCAGGCGCCCGACCACGACGAGGTCGAGCCGGTGGACCTGTTCCAGTCGCTGCGCGGCATCGGCCCGATCGCGGCCATCTTCATCCTGGTGTTCGGCGGCATCTACATGGGCTTCTTCACCCCCACCGAAGGTGCCGCGGTGGGCGCGTTCTCGACCTTCGTGGCCGCGCTGCTCAAGGGCGAGATGACGCGCTCGAAGTTTGCCGAATGCTTCTACGCCACCGCCGAGAGCTCGGCGATGATCTTCCTGATCTTCCTCGGCGCCGACCTGATGAACGCCGCGCTGGCGCTCACGCAGGTGCCGGCACAGCTGGCGCAGGTGGTGTCGGGCTGGGGGCTGGCGCCGCTGGCGGTGGTGGGCGCGATCCTGCTGTTCTACGTGGTGCTGGGCGCGGTGATGGACGAGCTGTCGATGATCCTGCTGACCATCCCGATCTTCTTTCCGATGGTCATGGCGCTGGACTTCGGCATGAGCAAGGAGCACACCGCCATCTGGTTCGGCATCATGGTGCTGATGACGGTGGGCTTCGGCCTGCTGGCGCCGCCGGTGGGCCTGAACGTGTATGTGGTCAATGGCCTCACGCGGCGTGGGGGCCAGGAAGTGCCGATCGCCGAAAGCTACCGCGGCGTGATGCCGTTCCTGGCCAGCGACGTGGTGCGCACCCTGCTGCTGCTGTTCTTCCCCGGCATCTCGCTGTGGCTGCTGCGGTTCATGCAGTAGCAGCGCCGTGCCGGGTGAGGGTAAGCCCCGAAGCCGCCCGCCCCTGCCCCTGATTTACAGTTGAACGATTCCAACCTAGGAGACCGCACATGATCCAACGCCGCACCCTGCTCAAGGGCTCTGCCGTCGCTGCCCTGGGCGCGCCCGCGCTCGGCGCCATCGCCCAGTCCACCGTCACGCTGAAGTTCCACACCTTCATGGCCCCGCAGTCGCTGGTGTGGCTGACGATGCACAAGGCGTGGATGGAGAAGGTCGAGAAGGAGTCCAACGGACGCATCAAGTTCGAGGGCTACCCGGCCATGCAGCTCGGCGGCACGCCGGTGCAGCTGTACGACCAGGCCAAGGACGGCGTGGTGGACATCGTCTGGACGCTGCCGGGCAACACCGCGGGCCGCTTCCCGCGAGTTGAAGTGTTCGAGCTGCCGTTCATGATGAACAACGCCGAGGCCACCTCCAAGGCGTACTGGGAATATGTGCAGACCGTCGCGCAGGACGAGTTCAAGGACACGCACCTGCTGGCCCTGCATGTGCACGGCCCGGGCATGCTCCACACGGTGGACAAGCAGATCAAGACGGTCAACGACCTGCGCGGTCTGAAGATCCGCGCGGCAACCCGTCAGACAACCAAGTTGATGGGGTCGCTGGGTGCGACACCGGTGGGCATGCCGCTGCCGCAGATTCCTGATGCGCTCACGAAGGGCACCATCAACGGGTGTGCGATTCCTTGGGAGGTTGCCACTTCCATCAAGGTGCACGAGCTCACCAAGTTCCACAGCGAGTTCCCGGCCAATGCGCCGGCGCTCTACACAGTGACATTTGTCATGGCCATGAACAAGGCCAAGTACGAGTCGCTGCCGGCCGACCTGAAGAAGGTCATCGACAACAACTCGGGCATGGCGACATCGGCCTGGCTGGGCAAGACACAGCAAGCCAACGATGCCCCCAGCCGCAAAATCATTGCCGACCGCGGCAACACCATCTACCAGATCACCCCGGCCGACGCAGCCGAGTTCGTCAAGCGCTCCAGCCAGATCGACGACGAGTGGGTGGCCGACATGAACAAGCGCAACTACGACGGCAAGAAGCTGCTCGAAACCGCCAAGGCGCTGATTGCCAAGCACGGCAAGTAAGCCCGCCTTGCGCGTGTGACCCGAAAGGCCCCGCAAGGGGCCTTTTTCATGGGCGAGCGGCGCGGCCGGCGCCAGCGGTACGCAGTGCATTGACCGTACACTGTGCGGCGATGCTTCACAGCCCGATCAAGCACTGCCGCAACTGCGGCGCCGCCGTGGTGTACCGCCTGCCCGACGACGGCGACACGCGCGAGCGCGCGGTGTGCCCGCAGTGCACCACCATCCACTACCAGAACCCGCTGAATGTGGTGGGCACGGTGCCGGTGTGGGGCGACAAGGTGCTGCTGTGCAAGCGCAACATCGAGCCGCGCTGGGGCAAGTGGACGCTGCCGGCGGGCTTCATGGAGCTCGGCGAGACCACCGCACAGGGTGCCGCGCGCGAGACCACCGAAGAAGCCGGCGCCCAGTTCGAGATGGGCAGCCTGTTCACCGTGCTCAACGTCGCGCGCGTCGGGCAGGTGCACCTGTTCTACCGCGCCACACTCACCAGCGACCGCTTCGACCCGGGCCACGAGACCATCGAGGCGCGGCTGTTCGATGAGGCCGAGATCCCCTGGGACGAGATTGCCTTTCGCACTGTCAAGGAAACGCTGGAGCGCTTCTTCGCCGACCGCCGCGCCGGCGCCTTCGGCGTGCACAGCATCGACATCAGCTGAAGCGCACGCTCATCCGGCCGAGCCAGCCGAAATCGGCCTTCACCTCGACGCCCGGCGTCACCGGGATCGGCACCACGCAGGCGCCGGTGGTGACGAACTGCCCCGCCTGCATCGGCACGTTCACCGATGAGAGCTCGTTGACGATCCAGGCCAGCGCCACCAGCGGGTCGCCCAGCACATTGGCGCCGGTGCCGCTGAAGCGGCGGCCGTCGCTGCACTCGGCACGCACCTCGTGCGCAGGCAAGGCCCGCACCCGCTCGTCCACCGGCAGGCCGGGGCCCAGCAGGTATTCGCGGCAGCAGGCGTTGTCGGCAATCAGCTGCGCCTCGCCGGCGGTTTCGAACTTCTCGAAGCGCGAGTCGGGCACCTCGATCGCCGGGTGTACCGTGCCCACCGCAGCCAGCACCTCGTCCACGCTGTAGGGCTGCGCGCGCGGCGCCAGCGTGCGCGCAAAGCGGAAGGTGATCTCGCACTCGGCCACCCGCATGCGGTTGCCTTGCAGCGACACGGCGGCGCCGTCCTCATATACGCGGCCGGCGTAGATCGGCCCGGCCAGCGGCCCGCTCACGCCGATGTGGCGCTGCCCGGCCACGCTGGTGGCGGCGATCTTCCAGCCCGGCACGCTGCCGCCATGCAGCGCACGCAGCGCCGCCTGCACCGCATAGCCTTCGGCGCGGCTGCGCGGACGCACCGCTTCGGGCAGCGCACCGGTCACGGCATCGGCCTTCCACAGCTCGTACAGGGCTTGCGCGGCCTGGGTGGCACGCGCGGCGTCAAGGTGGGCGTTCATGTGGGTCTCCAGAGGGTGCGCACCGGCATTCAGCGCGCAAATTCATCATGCCGCTCAGCGAGGCGACCAGGTCGCGCCGGCGTCCAGCGGATAGATCGGCCGGCGCAGCCGCTCGAACTTCAGTTCCGAATAGTTAGAGGTGCAGGCCCCCGCGCCCGCGCATTCGACGATGGCACGTGCCATCGGGCCCATGCCGGCGCGCCAGTGCACCCGGCTCTTGAGTACCACAAAGCGCTTTTGCATCGGGTCGATGCCCAGCGTCAGCAGCGCGTTCACATCGAAAGGCTCCACATGGCGCGAGATCAGCGCCACCTCGACCGCGCCGGTGTCGATGACCGCCGCCAGCCCCATGTCTTGCCTTGCGCCCGCGCTCATCGGGCCCTTGCAGCGGTACTTGCCGGCCGACAACGTCTTGACCGTGCCCTCCAGCCACAGCGGCTCGCTGCGATGCGGCATCTTCGGCATGGCGAGCTTGCCGCCCACCTGCAGCCGCACCCGCGCACCCACGCCGGCGGCAATGGCCTCGCGCACCGCCTGCGGGTCGAAGATGGCGAAGAAGGCCACGTCCTTCAGGCCCTGGCGCAACACCTCGGCCAGCACCGCGGTGGTGTCCATGGTGCCGCCCGAGGCAGCGTTGTCGTAGTGATCCAGCAGCACCACCGGGCCCGGCTGCGGCGTGGCCTGCAACTCATCGGAGACCCGCTGGGCACGCGCTACCGAATCGGCCAGCGGCTCCACTTGATAGACCCACTGCTCGCGCGTGCGCCACGCCATCTGCAGCAGCTCGTCGCACAGGCGCTGCGCCAGCGCCGGGTCGTTGTCGGTCACGACCACCGCCGACAAGCCGGCGTTGGTGATGTCCGCATGCGGAAAGCCGACGAACAGGCTGGCGCACAGCGCGCCCTCGCGCTCCATCTGCTGTGCGCGGGCCTGGATGCTGCGGTTGGGTTCGTCCAGCGAGCTCTGGCGCATCACATGCGGAATCATCGGCACGCGGCCCCAGGCCACCGTTGGCCTGGCCTCGCCGCGGATCAGCTTCAGCAGCGCGCGGCCGGCGCGCTCGCCGGTTTCGTACATGTCCACATGCGGATAGGTCTGGTAGCCCGCCACCGACTGCGCCAGGCGCACCATGTCGTCGTACACGTTGGCGTGCATGTCGTAGGCCACCGCGATCGGCGTCTTTGCATCGACCGCGCGGATGCGCCGCAGCAGCTCGCCCTCGCCGTCTTCGTGCGTCTGCGTGACCATCGCGCCGTGCAGGTCGAGCAGGATGCCGTCCCAGCCGCCGCGCCTGACTGCGTCGACGATCTGCCCGCTCATGGTGTCGTAGGCGCCGTCGTGCACCAGGCCGCTGGGCGCCGCGTGGGCGCCGATCACGATCTCGTACTGCGCACCGGCCTCTTCGGCCAGGTCGATGAAGGCACCGGTGGCAGTACCCGTACCGCGAAACGCGTCCACCGCCGCTGCGCCGACCGGCGGTGGCTCGCCATCGCTCAAGGCAAAGCGCTGCAGGTCGGTGGGCACCGGCGAGAAGGTGTTGGTCTCGTGCAGCATCATCGCGATCAAGAGACGCATGGCGGTGGTTCCTGAACTGGGGGTGGGCCTAGGAAAGAATGGCAGCCGCCCTGATGGAACTCACGGTGCGGCATCACGGAATCGATCATCCGGCAAGGCGGTGGCGCGCCGCGTCACCAAGGCGATCAGCGGGCGGGAGTGTGACTTAGTTGACGTTTCTCTGGACGTTGCTGGCGCCTGCATTGCCGCGGTGCGACGGGATCGTCACGCGCACGTGGCATGATGCGTAACACTACGTTACATTTCCGACGGACGCGCCAAACGCCGTGCCGCCCTCTCCATGCAGTCCTCAACCGCACTCCTCATGCCCCCTACCCACCACCCCGCTGGCGCAGCCCTCAACGCCGAAACGCATGAGCGTGAACTGCACGCCATCGCGATGCGCGAGGCACTGAGCGAAGTGCGCGCCGCAAGCGACCGCTTGCTGGACTTCGTCTATCTCAGCGCCGACCGGTTCTGGGAGACCGACACCGAGCACCGCTTCACCGAAGTGTGGGGCCGCGGCGGCGTGCCGGAAGAAGTACGCCGGCACTGGCTGGGCCGCCGCCCGTGGGAGATCGTGCCGCCGACCGACGAGGAGGAGCGCCGCCTGGTGGAGCGCTGCCGCCGCCTGGTGAAGGACCGCCAGCCACTGGAAGATTTTGAGTATTCGCTCACGCCGCGCGACGGCACCCGCTACTGGATCAGCGTGTCGGCCAAGCCGCTGTACGACGACAGCGGCCGCTTCGTGGGCTACCGCGGTTGCAACACGGTCATCACCGAACGCAAGCAACAAGAAGAAGCGCTGCGCATCGCGCTGCAGCAGGCCGAGTCGGCCATACAGGCCAAGCGCTCACTGCTGGCCGCAATCAACCGCGACCTGCGCACGCCCATGACCAACATCGTGGGCCTGACCGCACTGATGACGGATGGCGAGCTCTCGCAAGAGCAGCGCCATCACCTGGAGATCGTGCAGCAGTCGGTGCACGCGATGCTGGCCGTGGTGAACCAGCTGGTGCAGCCCGCAGTGGACGCTGTGGTCCCGGCGGGCGCACCGCTTACTTCGCGAACAGGCTCTTGATGTCGGCGAAGGCCTTCACCTCGACGGCGTTGCCGGAGGGGTCGGTAAAGAACATCGTGGCCTGCTCGCCGGGCTCGCCCTTGAAGCGGATGTAGGGCTCGATGATGAACTTCACGCCGCGCGACTTGAGCTTGTCGGCCAGCGCGTTCCACTGCGCCATCGGCAGCACGATGCCGAAGTGACGCACCGGCACGCCGTGGCCGTCCACCGCGTTGCGTTGCGCGTCGCCCGTCTCTGACGGCGCAAGGTGCGCCACGATCTGGTGGCCGTAGAAGTTGAAGTCCACCCACTCGTCGGAGCTGCGGCCCTCGGGGCAGCCCAGAAGGTCGCCATAAAACGAACGCGCCGCCGACAGGTCATGCACCGGGAAGGCGAGATGGAACGGGGACAGCGGGCCAGGGTTGGTGGTGAGGGCTTGCACGGCTCGGTCAACGGTGGGGTTGAAGAAGCAGCGATCTTAGCGCGCACCGGGTGTGCCCCTGCAGAAGCACGCATCCCCTGCAAGACAGGGCCCTGCAGGGGATGGACTTTGGTAGGCGCGATTGGACTCGAACCAACGACCCCCACCATGTCAAGGTGGTGCTCTAACCAGCTGAGCTACGCGCCTGGGTCCGTTTGGAAAGCGCGCGAGTATAGCACCGGCCCTGCGGCTATCGCCTGCGCGCGCTGCGCACGCCGCCCACCTGCCCCACGCTGGCGAGCACCTGCGACAGCCGCGCCGAATCGGCCACCTCCACGGTGAAGGTCATCCACGCAGTGCCCTTGATCGTCTGCGTCTGCACGCCCACCACGTTCATCTTTTCCTTGGCGAACACTTCGGAGATGTCGCGCAGCAGCCCCTGGCGGTCGCTCGCCTCCACCGACACGTCCACCGGATAGAGCGCGGCCTCGCCGCCGGCCCTGGCCGGGCGCTGCGACCACTGCACATCAATCACGCGGTCGGCGCTGCGCGAGGCGATCTCGCGGAAGTTGCTGCAGTCGGCGCGGTGGATGCTCACGCCCTTGCCGCGCGTGACAAAGCCGCCGATCGCATCGGGCGGCGCGGGCTTGCAGCAGCGCGCCAGCTGCGTCATCAGCGAATCGACGCCCACCACCAGCACGCCGCCGCGCCCGGCATCGGCCTTGGCGCGCTTGATCAGCGGCGCCGGCTCGCTGGGCGCCACCGGCTCTGGCGGCCGCAGCAGCTGCTCGATGCTGCGCAACGAGAACTCGTCCTTGCCCACCACCTCGAACAAGGCATCGGCGTTGGAGAAGCCGAGCTTCGAAGCCAGGTCGTCGAGCTTGACCGCGGTGCGGCCCTCGCGCTGCAGCAGCTTTTCCACCAGCTCGCGGCCGCGCGCAATGGTTTCGTGTCGCACCTGTTCGTTGAACCAGGCGCGCACCTTGGCGCGGGCGCGGTGGCTTGCCAGGAAGCCGAGGTCGGGGTTGAGCCAGTCGCGCGAGGGGCCGCCCTCGTCCTTGGTCGCGATGATCTCCACGCGCTGGCCGTTTTGCAGCGGCGTGTTCAGCGGCACCATGGCGCCGTCCACCCGCGCGCCACGGCAGCGGTGGCCCAGCTTGGTATGCACGCTGTAGGCAAAGTCCACGGCGGTGGCGCCCTTGGGCAGCTCGACGATGGCCGCGTCGGGCGTCAGCACATAGATGCGGTCATCGAACAGCGCACCGGCCTCGCCGGTCAGGTCGCGCTCCCAGGCCAGCAGCTGGCGCAGCACCGCAATCTTGGCGTCGTACTCGCCGCTGGCCGACACGCCGGCATAGCCCTTGGTACCGGCTTCCTTGTAGGCCCAGTGCGCCGCCACGCCGTGCTCGGCATGGTCGTGCATCGCTTGCGTACGGATCTGGATCTCGATCGGCTGGCCCGCCGCATCGCGCACCACCGTGTGCAGCGACTGGTAGCCGTTGGCCTTGGGCCGCGCGATGTAGTCGTCGAACTCCTCGACGATGGGCGCGAACTGCGCATGCACCCAGCTGAGTGCAGCGTAGCAGTCGCGCACCTCGGGCACGATGACCCGCAGCGCACGCACATCAAACACCTGGTCGAACGGCAGCGACTTGCCGCGCATCTTGCGCACGATGCTGTAGATGTGCTTGGGGCGCCCCTGCACCGTGGCCACGATGCCCTGCACCTTGAGCTCGGATTCCAGCCGCGCGCGCAGCTGCTCCACATAGGCTTCGCGCTCGATGCGCTTTTCATCGAGCAGCTTCGCGATCTGCTTGTAGGTGTCGGGCTCGAGAAAGCGGAAGGCCAGGTCTTCCATCTCCCACTTCACCTGCCAGATGCCCAGCCGGTTGGCCAGCGGCGCGAACACCTGCAGCGACTCGCGCGCCAGCGCCGCTGCCGGCGGCTGCTTGACCGCCGCGCAGTGGCGCAGCGTCTGCAGCCGCGAGGCCAGCCGCAGCATCACCACCCGCACGTCGCGCGAGAAGGCCAGCAGCATCTTGCGCACCTTCTCGGTCTGCAGTTTCGGGTCATCGGCCAGCAGCGCGGTGGCCTCGGCGCTGCGTGCCTGCTGCTGTACCCGCACCAGCTGGTTGGTCTCGACCGCCAGCGTGGCAAAGCTCTCGCCGAAGGCCTTGGCGATCACCTCCTGCGGGCGGTTCAGGTGCGGGCAGGCATAGACCAGGTAGCTTGAGGCCTGCATCGCCGGCGACGCACCCATCTGCGCCAGGATCTGCGCCACCGCATCCGCATGCGCCAGGGTGTTCTCGCCGGTCTCGAGCGATTCGCCGGCGATCAGCGGCTCGGCGAAGGCGCGTGAGCGCTGCAGAGCGTCGCTGCCCTGCAGCGCGTCGCCGGCAGCGCCTTGCGCCGCCGCGGCCACCAGCGCAGACGAAGGCTCATTCATCGGCAAGCCCCATGGCCTGCGTCAGCACCCGCCGAGCAGGAAGTCGCAGACCGCGCGCACCTGGTCGTCTTGCACCAGCGTGGGCGCGTGGCCGACACCGGCAAATTCCACCAGGCGCGCCCGCGGGCCGCGCTCGGTCATGGCCTGTGCGGTCGCTGCGCTCAGCAGATCGGACTGGGCACCACGCAGCAGCAGCGTAGATGCACCGATCGCATCGTAGGCGGCCCACAGCGCGGCCTCTCCCTGCGTCACCGCTTCGCGCTGCATGTTCTGGAACGGCACGCCCACGCCCGGGTCGTAGTGCAGCGTCACCCCGCCTTGCGGATGCGGATTGACCATGGGTGCGGACAGCGCGAGCCATTGCTCGGGCGTGTGCGGCCCGAAGCCGATCGAGATGGCGCGCATCGCATCGGCGGCGTCTTGCAGGGTGGCGAACTGCCCTGTCTTGCCCACATAGCCGGCGATGCGCTCGAGAGCGCTCCATTCGATGGCGGGCCCCACATCGTTGAGCACCAGCCGGTGCAGCGGCGCAGGCAGCGGCAACTTCGGTGTGCCGAACAGGCCCATGCCGATCAGCCCGCCCATGCTGGTGCCCACCCAGTCCAGTGTGCCCACCGCGGCCTGCGCATGCAACTGCGCCAGCAGCGCCAGCATGTCGCCCACATAGGTGGGCACCGCGTAGGCTGTCGGGTCCTTCAGCCAGTCACTGCGCCCGCGGCCCACCACATCCGGGCACACCACGCGTATCGACCGGCCCTGCGCGGCGGCGCCCTGCACCAGTGCGCGGGCCAGCGTGTCGAAGTCGCGACCCTGGCGCGTCAGGCCATGCACGCACACCACCACATGGCCCGCGGCCGCGTCGCCCCACTGCCAGTACGCCATGCGGTGCCCGCCGGCAGCGTCGGCGCAGGCAACGAAGTTCAGGGCGGGCTCGGTCGGGGTCATGCACGGCTTTCGGATAATCAGCGCGTTTCATCGTAATGGATATGGAGAAGCGCATGCTCAAAGGAAAAACCGCCCTCGTCACCGGCTCCACCAGCGGCATCGGCCTGGGAATCGCCAAGGCGCTGGCGCGCCAGGGGGCCAACATCGTGCTCAACGGCTTTGGCGACATCGCCGGCCCCACCGCGCAGGTCGAAGCGCTGGGCGTGAAGACGGCCTACCACGGTGCCGACATGAGCAAGCCCGCCGAGATCGAGGACATGATGAAGTTCGCCGCGTCGAAGTTCGGCCGGGTCGACATCCTGGTGAACAACGCCGGCATCCAGCATGTGGCCAACATCGAGGACTTTCCGGTCGAGCGCTGGGACGCGATCATCGCGATCAACCTCTCCAGCGCCTTCCACTGCACGCGGCTGGCGCTGCCGGCGATGAAGGCCGCCAACTGGGGCCGCATCATCAACATCGCGTCGGCGCATGGCCTGGTGGCCTCTGCCCAGAAGTCGGCCTACGTGGCCGCCAAGCACGGCATCGTCGGCCTGACCAAGGTGACGGCGCTGGAAACCGCCACCACCGGCGTGACCTGCAACGCCATCTGCCCGGGCTGGGTGCTCACGCCGCTGGTGCAAAAGCAGGTGGATGCCAAGGCCGCCGCGCTGAAGGTCAGCAACGACGAGGCGACCAAACTGCTGCTGGGCGAGAAGGAGCCGTCGATGCAGTTCACCACCCCCGAAGAGCTGGGCGAGCTGGCGGTGTTCTTCTGCTCGCCGGCGGGCAACAACGTGCGCGGCGCGGCCTGGAACATGGACGGCGGCTGGGTGGCGCAGTAAGCCTGGCCACGCCGGGTTGGGGGTGGGCCAGGCCCGCCCAATTGTGGTGCCTGCGCCACGAACAGGGGCGCGTTTGTAATCAAACGTCAGTTACACTCTAGGCGTTCGCGGTGGGCTCTGTGTTTTTGTCACAGATCACCGCAAAAACTAACGGGTTACAAAGCCAAGAACTCCAAGAGACGCTCCCTCATGAACACGCCGGTCACCCGCCCCGAGAAAATTCTGGTCGTCGACGATGACTCGCGCATTCGCGAGCTGTTGCGCCGCTATCTCGGCCAGGAAGGCTTTGAGGTGACGCTGGCCGAAGACGGCAAGGCGCTCAACCGGGTGCTGCTGCGCGAGACGGCCGACCTGATCGTGCTTGACCTGATGATGCCCGGCGAGGACGGCCTGTCGATCTGCCGGCGGCTGCGCGCGGCCAACGACCGCACCCCGATCATCATGCTGACCGCCAAGGACGAGGATGTGGACCGCATCGTGGGCCTGGAGGTCGGCGCCGACGACTACCTCGGCAAGCCGTTCAACCCGCGCGAGTTGCTGGCCCGCATCCATGCGGTGCTGCGCCGCCGCCCGCCGAGCGAGGCGCCCGGCGCCCCCTCCTCCGAGAGCGAGGTGGTGAACTTCGGTCCCTATGTGTTTGACCTGTCGGCCCGCACGCTGGCGCGCGACGGCAAGGACGTGCCGCTGACCACCGGCGAATTCGCGATGCTCAAGGCGCTGGTGCGGCATCCGCGCCAGCCGCTGTCGCGCGAGAAGCTGGCGCAGCTGGCGCGCGGCCGCGAGTTCGAGCCCTTCGACCGCAGCCTGGATGTGCAGATCTCGCGGCTGCGCAAGCTGATCGAGCAGGACGCGTCGTCTCCGCGCTTCATCCAGACGGTGTGGGGCGTGGGCTACGTGTTCGTGCCCGACGGCAACGCCTGAGCGCGCTGCCTGCTGCCATGCGCTTCAGCCCGCGCGGCTGATCAGCACCACCGCACGCGCCTCGATCGCCTGCCCCTGCCCGACCGGGCCGAGCTTCTCGGCCGTCTTGGCCTTCACATTCACCCGCGCGGCGTCGACGCCCAGCGCCTGAGCCACGCCCGCACGCATCGCCTCGATGTGCGGCGCAAGCCGCGGCGCCTGCGCAATCACGGTGCTGTCCACATTGCCGATCTGCCAGCCCTGATCGCGCACGCGACGCGCCGCCTCGGCCAGAAGCTTCGATGAATCGGCGCCACGAAAGCGCTCGTCCGTGTCCGGGAAGTGCCGCCCGATGTCGCCCAGCCCCGCTGCGCCCAGCAGCGCGTCGGTGATGGCATGCAGCAGCGCATCGGCATCGGAATGCCCCAGCAGCCCGCGGTCGAACGGGATCGTCACGCCCCCCAGCACCAGCGGCCGCCCGGGCACCAGCGCATGCACGTCCCAGCCCTCGCCCACGCGGATGTCGGTCATCATTCGGATCGGCTCCTCAGCACGGCGCGCGCCAGCGCGAAATCATCGGGATAGGTGAGCTTGAAATTCTGCGCCCCGCCCTCGACCAGCAGCGGCTGCAGCCCCAGCGCTTCGATGGCGCTGGCCTCATCGGTCACCTGAGGGCCCGCCTCGCGCAGCGCGCGCTCGAGCAGGCCCAGGCGAAACATCTGCGGCGTCTGCGCCAGCCACTTGTCGCTGCGCTCGATGGTGCGCAGGCTGCGCGCGGGCGCGCCGGCATCGCCGGGTGGCTGCGCCGCCTTGAGCGTGTCGGCCAGCCGGTGCGCCAGCAGCCCGCCCACCGCATCGTTCAGGCAGGCATCGATCAGCCGGTTGACCGGCTCGGGCGTGATGAGGCAGCGTGCGGCGTCGTGCACCAGCACCCAGTCGTCGTCCACCGCGGCGATGCCGGGCAGCGAGCGCAGGGCCTGCAACCCGTTGGCCACCGACGCGGCGCGCGTGGCGCCACCACAGTCGACCACGGTGCATGGCGGCGCCGGTTCGCCCAGCGTTGCGTCCCCCGGCGACACCACCACCACGATGCAAGCCAGCCGCGGCACGCGCGCCAGCGCATCCAGCGTGTGCCGCACCATCGGGCGGCCTTCCAGCATCTCGTACTGCTTGGGCTGCGCGGTTGCGGCGCGGCTGCCGCTGCCGGCGCACGGCACCAGGGCAAACAGCCGGGGCGTGCCCGCAGGGCGTGGCGAAGTGTCGGGCGCAGACAAGAGGCGTGGCGTGAAAGTCAGGAACTGAGGCCATTCTAGAATCGCGGCCTCACCCCACCCTGTTGCAGGCGCGGGGTGTTCGTGTTTTCAACGATGGAACTCCCCAAGCTCTTGGCCGGTCGCCGGCACACCGTGCCACGCCCGCCTGGCGGCGCCGATGCCCTGTGGCTGGCGCGGCTGGCCGAGCGCGAGTGCGCCGAAGGCCGCATCGTGGCCATCGTCACCGCCGATGCCGCCGACGCGCAGCGGCTGATGGATGAGTTGCCGCTGTTTGCCCCGGGGCTGCGCTGCGTGATGTTTCCGGACTGGGAGACGCTGCCCTACGACACGTTTTCACCGCACCAGGACCTGATCAGCGAGCGGCTGGCCACGCTGTGGCGGCTGCACCGGGCAAGCCAGGGCAACGCGCGCGACACAACGCGCCCCGACGACGGCGTGGATGTGGTGCTGGTGCCGGCCACCACCGCGCTGTACCGGGTGGCGCCGCCTTCGTTCCTGGCCGGCTACACCTTCGAGTTCAAGGTCAAGCAGCGGCTGGACGAGGCGCAGCTCAAGGCGCAGCTCACGCTGGCGGGCTACAACCACGTGACGCAGGTGGTGAGCCCCGGCGAATACGCGGTGCGCGGCGGGCTGATCGACCTGTACCCGATGGGTTCGGCGGTGCCGTACCGGGTGGACCTGTTCGACGACGAGATCGACAGCATCCGCACCTTCGACCCCGACAGCCAGCGCAGCCTGTACCCGGTGCCCGAGGTGCGATTGCTGCCCGGGCGCGAGTTCCCGATGGACGAGGCGGCGCGGGCGCGCTTTCGCAGCCGCTGGCGCGAGCTGCTCGAGGGCGACCCGACGCGCAGCCGCATCTACAAGGACATGGGCAACGGCGTGGCCACCGCCGGCATCGAGTACTACCTGCCGCTGTTCTTCGAAGACACCGCCACCGTCTTCGACTACCTGCCGGCCAATGCCGGACGCGCTGCCACCGTGGTGCTGCACGGCGAACTGGAGCCGGCCTTCCAGCGCTTCTGGCAAGACACCCGCGAGCGCCACCGCCTGGTGCACGGCGACCCCGAGCGCCCGGTGCTGCCGCCAGATGCGCTGTTCCTCTCGGCCGAGCAGTTCTTCACCCGCTGCAACGCACATGCGCAGCTGGCGATGCGGCCGCTGGCCGAGGCCGATGCGGCACAGGCCTACCCGACGCTCAGCGCGCTGGGCAACCTGTCGGTGGAGCGCGGCGCCGAAGAGCCGCTGCAGCGGCTGAAGGCGCACATCGCCCGCACCCCGCAGCGCGTGCTGCTGCTGGCCGAAAGCGACGGCCGGCGCGAAAGCCTGCTCGACTTCGTGCGCGCCAGCGGGCTGCAGCCGCCTGCCTTCGATTCGCTGGAAGCGTTCCTGGCCAGCGACGAGAAGATCGGCATCGCCACCGGTGCACTCACCGTCGGCTTTGCCTGGCTCGAAGGCGAGGTCGACTTCGTCACCGAGACCGAGCTGTTCGCCGCCGGCCCCACCACGCGCCGGCGCCGCAAGCAGGAACAGGTGAGCGATGTCGATGCGCTGATCAAGGACCTGTCCGAGCTCAACATCGGCGACCCGGTGGTGCACACCCAGCACGGCATCGGCCGCTACCGCGGGCTGGTGAACCTGGACATGGGCGAGAAGAACGCCGACGGCACGCCCGCGCTGCAGGAGTTCCTGCACCTGGAGTACGCCGACGCCGCCACGCTGTACGTGCCGGTGAGCCAGCTGCACCTGATCAGCCGCTACACCGGCGTGAGTGCCGACGAAGCGCCGCTGCACAAGCTCGGCTCGGGCCAATGGGAGAAGGCGCGCCGCAAGGCCGCGCAGCAGGTGCGCGACACCGCCGCCGAGCTGCTGAACATCTACGCGCGGCGCGCCGCGCGCGAGGGCCACGCCTTTCGCTACAGCCCGCACGACTACGAACAGTTCGTCAGCGACTTCGGCTTTGAGGAAACCGCCGACCAGCGCGCGGCGATTCATGCCGTCATCCAGGACATGATCAGCCCGCGCCCGATGGACCGGCTGGTGTGCGGCGATGTGGGCTTTGGCAAGACCGAAGTGGCGCTGCGCGCCGCCTTCGTGGCCGTGACCGGCGGCAAGCAGGTGGCGTTCCTGGCGCCGACCACGCTGCTGGCCGAGCAGCACTACCAGACGCTGGTGGACCGCTTCAGCCGCTGGCCGGTGAAGATCGCCGAGATGAGCCGCTTTCGCTCGCAAAAGGAAATCACCGCCGCCGCCAAGGGCCTGGCCGACGGCAGCATCGACATCGTGGTGGGCACCCACAAGCTGCTGAGCGAGTCGGTGAAGTTCAAGAACCTCGGGCTGCTGATCATCGACGAAGAGCACCGCTTCGGCGTGCGCCACAAGGAGGCGATGAAGGCCCTGCGCGCCGAGGTGGATGTGCTGACGCTGACCGCCACACCGATCCCGCGCACGCTGGGCATGGCGCTCGAAGGCCTGCGCGACCTGAGCGTGATCGCCACCGCGCCGCAGCGGCGCCTGGCCATCAAGACCTTTGTGCGCAACGAGGGCACCGGCGTGATCCGCGAAGCGGTGCTGCGCGAGCTCAAGCGCGGCGGGCAGGTGTACTTCCTGCACAACGAGGTGGAGACGATCGAGAACCGCCGGCTCAAGCTGCAGGAGATCCTGCCCGAGGCGCGCATCGCGGTGGCCCACGGGCAGATGCCCGAGCGCGACCTCGAGCGGGTGATGCGCGACTTTGTGGCGCAGCGCTTCAACCTGCTGCTGTGCTCGACCATCATCGAGACCGGCATCGACGTGCCCACGGCCAACACCATCGTCATCAGCCGTGCCGACAAGTTCGGCCTGGCCCAGCTGCACCAGCTGCGCGGCCGCGTGGGCCGAAGCCACCACCAGGCCTATGCCTACCTGATGGTGCCCGACACCGAAAGCCTGACCAAGCAGGCCGGCCAGCGGCTCGAGGCCATCCAGCAGATGGAGGAACTCGGCAGCGGCTTCTATCTCGCGATGCACGACCTGGAGATCCGCGGTGCGGGCGAGGTGCTGGGCGAAAACCAGAGCGGCAACATGCTGGAGGTGGGCTTTCAGCTCTACAACGAGATGCTGAGCGAAGCGGTGCGCTCGCTGAAGGCCGGCAAGGAGCCCGACCTGCTGGCCCCGCTGTCGGCGACCACCGAGATCAACCTGCACGCGCCCGCCCTGCTGCCCGACGACTACTGCGGCGACGTGCACCTGCGCCTGAGCTTCTACAAGAAGCTGGCCACTGCGAAGAACGCCGAGCAGATCGACGCGCTGCTCGAGGAGATCGTTGACCGCTTCGGCAAGCTGCCGGCGCAGGCGCAGACGCTGATCGACGTGCACCGGCTGCGGGTGCTGGCCCGTGCCTACGGCGTGCTCAAGGTGGATGCCGCGCCGGGCGTGACGAACATCAGCTTCCGGCCCAACCCGCCGGTGGACCCGATGCGCATCATCGAGCTGGTGCAGAAGAACCGCCACATCAAGCTGGCGGGCAACGACAAGCTGCGTATCGAGCGCGAACTCAAGGAACCCAAGGACCGCGCGCAGATGGTGCGCGACGTGCTGCGCTCGCTGGGCCAGCCGCGCACCGAAGCGGCTGCGGCCTGACACCCCTGCCCCGACCATGACCCTGACCGCCTTCACGCCCGGCCTGTCCATCCAGCGCTTCACGCCGCCGCGCGCGCTGTCGTCCTTCGGGCTGATCGCCTTCGACATGGATTCCACGCTGATCAACATCGAGTGCGTGGACGAGATCGCCGATGCCGCAGGCCGCAAGGCCGAGGTGGCCGCCATCACCGAAGCCGCGATGCGCGGCGAGATCGCCGACTACAAGGAAAGCCTGCGCCGCCGCGTCGCACTGCTCAAGGGCGTGACCGTGGGCCACATGCAAGAGGTGCTGAGCGGGCGGCTGCAGCTCAATCCGGGCGCGGCCGAGCTGGTGGCCGCCTGCAAGGCCGCCGGGCTGAAGGTGCTGCTGGTCTCGGGCGGGTTCACCTTCTTCACCGACTCGGTGCGCGACCGGCTGCAGATCGACTTCACCCGCTCGAACGTGCTGGAGCTCGACGGCCAGCGGCTCACCGGGCGCATGGTCGACCAGCCCTGGGGCGACATCTGCGACGGCGAGGAAAAGCGGCGCATGGTGCTGCAGACCTGCGCGCAGCTGGGCATCACGCCGGCCCAGGCGATCGCCATGGGCGATGGCGCGAACGACCTGCCGATGATGCAGGCCTGCGCCGACGCGGGCGGCCTGTCGGTGGCCTACCACGCCAAGCCCAAGGTGCGCGAGCAGGCAATGGTGGCGATCGACACCGGCGGCCTGGACCGGCTGCTCGAAGTGCTGCGCTAGATCCGCTCGACCTGCGGCGTGCCGCTGCGAACTTCGAAGCGCGCCAGCACCGGCACCGCCGAATCCTCGCGCGTGGCGTCATCCACGCCACGCAAGGTGGTGCGCAGTCGCTCGCGGCTGAACTCGGCGAGGCCGTAGCCGCGCTTTTCCACGTCGCCGAAAACAAAGTGCGGATGCGCCGCCAGCATCGGCGCCACCCGCTCGTTGCGGCCGCCCGATCGGGTGCTGATGCTGGTGCCGCAGAACTCGGTGGCCACCGCGGCACTGTCGGCGCGCGCGTAGTCGGCCTTCACATGGCCGACCCAATGCTCGTGCACATCACCACCAAAGAACACCGCATTGAAGTCGCCACGCCGCTGCCGCTCACGCCCGAGCACATCGGTCAGGCGCCTGCGCGCGGCCGAGTAGCCGTCCCAGCCGTCGTTCCAGACCGAGCGCGCGCCGTTGCGCCGGTATTCGCGCGGGCCGAAGATCGACTGCTGCCCGATCAGGTTCCAGCGCGCGTCGCTGCGCGCCAGGGTGTCGTCCAGCCAGCGCTCCTGCGCCGCGCCCAGCAGCGTGCGGCGCGGCTCGTCCCACTCGGGGCAGGTCTGCGGGTCGCGCATCGACGAGCCGGGGTGGTCGTCCTTGTTGCAGACCTGCGGGTCCTTGTACTGGCGTGCGTCCAGCATGTGCAGCTGCGCCAGGCGCCCCCAGCGGGTGCTGGCATGGATGCGCATCTCGGCCCCGCGTGACAGCCCCGCCAGCGACTGCGTCAGCACCGACGCACGCAGCGGCATGTGCTCCCAGAAAGCCTGGTAGGCCGCCGCACGCCGCGCGGCAAAGTCCTCCACCATCGGACCGCTGTCGCCGCGGCGCAGGCCCGCGTAGTCGTTCTGCACCTCATGGTCGTCCCAGGTCACAAGCCACGGGCAGGCGGCATGCATGGCCTGCAGGTGCACATCGCTGCGATGCACGGCATAGCGGTCGCGGTAGTCGTCGAGTGTCAGCACCCAGCCGCCATTGCTGCGCCGCACGCCGCTGTTGTTGGCCGGGTTGGGGTACTCGTAGATGTAGTCGCCAAGGAACAGCACGAGGTCAGGCGCGTCGTCGCGCATCTGCCGGTAGGCGGCATAAAAGCCGTGCTCCCAGCGCTGGCACGACGCGTAGGCGACGCGCAGCCGGGCCACCTCGGCGTCCGGATGCGGCGCGGTGCGGGTCTGGCCCACCGCGCTCACCCAGTCCTGGCCCGCCGCCCCGAGCATGAAGCGATAGAAGTAGCGCCGGTCGGGGTGAAGGCCGCCCGCTTCCACATGCACCGCATGCGCGAACTCGGGCAGGGCCTGCACCTGGCCCTGCTGCGCGATGCGGCGGAACTGCTCGTCGTGCGCGATCTCCCAGCGCAGCGTCACCGGCTGGCTGCCCACGCCGCTCAGGCGCGTCCACAGCACCACCGACTCGGGCTCGGGCGCGCCGCTGGCCACGCCCAGGGTGAAAGGCGATGTACCGAGCCGCGGCTGGCTCCAGGCCGAGCGCGGCAACCACAGCGTGGTGGCCGAGGCCAGTGCGAGGCGCAGCAGGTCGCGGCGGTCGGTGGCACCGCGCGCAACCCCTGCCCCGGCCGATGCAGGGGCTTGGCTATAGTCCTCCACGCGTACATCCTTCACGCGAACATCCTTCACACACACATCCTTCCCGCGCATCCCGATCACACGATTGTCGATCGCGCCATTGTCCCTCGCAACGCCTGAAGCCACACCATGCTCGACACCCAAGCCCGACAGCTGCTCGACCTGATTGCCAAGCGCGGCCTGCCCGCCATCGAGCAGCTCAGCCCCGCGGACGCGCGCCAGGCCTACCGCGACCGCCGCTTCTACACCCAGCCCGCGCCGCAGGAGGTGGCGAGCGTGCAGGACCTCACCATCGACGGCCTGCACGGGCCGATTGCGCTGCGCTGGTACCGCCCGATGGGCTGCGCGGCCACCGACACGCTGCCGGGCCTGGTGTACCTGCACGGCGGCGGCTGGGTGATCGGCGACCTGGACACGCACGACACGCTGTGCCGCGAGCTCGCCAACCGCGCCGGCGTGGCGGTGGTGGCGGTGGACTACCGGCTCGCACCCGAGCACCGGTTTCCGGCGGCCGTGGACGACTCGGTGCTGGCGCTGCGCCATGTGCTGCGCCACGCCGCGCAATTCGGCATGGACCCCAAGCGCATTGCGGTAGGCGGCGACAGCGCGGGCGGCAACCTGGCGGCGGTGGCCTGCATCGCGCTGCGCGACGAGCCCGAACCGGCAGGGCTGAAGCCTGCGTTCCAGCTGCTGATCTATCCGGCCACCGACATGATCTACCGCACGCCCTCGCACACCGAGAACGCGCAGGGCTACATGCTGACCAAGGCGACGATGGGGTACTTTCGCGGCCACTACCTCGACGAGGCGCAGTACACCGACTGGCGCGCCTCGCCGCTGCTGGCCTCAAGCCATGCCGGGCTTCCGCCGGCGCTGGTGCTGACCGCCGGCTTCGACCCGCTGCGCGACGAGGGGCTGGCCTACGCCGACGCGCTGTCAGCGGCGGGCGTGCAGACGCACTACGTGTGCATGGCGCGGCAGATCCACGGCTTCATCCTGATGGGTCGCGCGATCGACGAGGCCAACGCCGCGGTGCGCATCTGCGCCGATGCGCTGCGCCGTGCGCTGCACGGGGACTGAAACGACAGCGCAGGTGCGGCGCCTCAGGTGGGCAGGCTTGCGGCCTTGCGGTCGGCCGCCACCTTCTGGATGCTCGCGCGCTCGCCCAGCATCTTCAGGTAGGGCTTGCAGTCCACGCCCTCGGCCTGCAGCAGGTCTTCGCCGTACACCGCCTTGGTGGCCATGCCGATCAGCGGCAGGCTGGCCCACGCGGCGCAGTCGGCCTGGGTGAAGCTGTCGCCTGCGATGTAGGGCGAGAACTTCGCCAGTCGCTTGAAGCCGCCGATGTTCTTGGTGAGTTGCTTGCGCACCCGCTCCTTCACCTCGTCGGCAACCGTGCCGCCGAAGAAGGCCTGCGGATACAGCTCGCGCGCCACCAGCTCGAGGTGCAGCTCCACGAAGGTGACGAGCTCGCGCACCTTGGCCGCAGCGAAGGCGTCCCTGGGCATCAGCGGCGGGTTCGGGTAGGCGTCCTCGATGTACTGCATGATCACCTGGCTTTCGCACAGGCCGCCCTGCGGCGTGCGGATGTACGGAATCTTGGCCAGCGGCGAGCAGGCCAGCACCGCCTCGTCGGTGCTCTTGGTCATCACCTTCTCTTCGGTGAAGGGCACGTTCTTCTCCAGCAAGGCGATCTTGACCTTGTTGTAGTAGTTGCTCATCGGAAAGCCGCACAGGACGATGCTCATGGTTGCTCCAGTCAAGTCAGGGGAAAGGTGAATGCGCCGCGCATCATGCCGCTACGGCTTGCGCCCCGGAATCTGCGGCCGGCCGCCGCCGAGGTGCATGCCGGCATCCAGCATCAGCAGCTCGCCGGTCATGGTGGGGGCGCCCTCGATCAGCCAGACGATGGCCTGCGCGATGTCCTCGGGCGAGCTCGCGCGCTGCAGCGGGGTGGACGCTTCGGTGGCTGCCTTGACCTGCTGGTAGCCCTCTTCGCCCAGCCCGTCCTTGAACCAGCGCGAGGTGATCAGGCCGGGGCACACCGCGTTCACCCGCACCTGCGGCGCCAGCGCACGGGCCAGGTACAGCGTCAGCGAATTCAGCGCGCCCTTGGATGCGATGTAGGGCACCGACGAGCCAATGCCCAGCGCCCCCGCCACCGACGACACGTTGATGACGCAGCCACCGGCGGCCTTCAGCGGCTCGGCGCAGGCGCGCACCATCATGAAGGCGCCCATCGCGTTGACGCCGAAGATGCGCTGGAAGGTCTCGGCATCGAGCACGTCCCAGTTGGCCGCACCGCTGAAGGTGGTGATGCCGGCGTTGTTGACCAGCGCATCGATGCGCCCGAAGCGCTGCAGGCAGGCGCTGGCCAGCGCGCGGCAGTCGGCGTCTTGCGACACATCGCCCTGCACCACGACGGCTTCGGCACCGCTGGCGGCGCCGGCCTCACGGCAGGCCTGCGCACTGGCTTCGGCTTCGGCGGCGCTGCGCGAATAGTTGATCAGCAGGTTCCAGCCACGCTGCGCGAGCATCAGCGCGGTGGCCGCGCCCACTCCGGTGCCGCCACCGGTGATGAGGGCCGTCTTGTTGGAGGTCATGAAGGCTTTCGTGTTCGCCGTGGCCGGCAAGGGGGTCGATCGCGGCGGTGCGCGCGCATCAGTCGGGCTTGGCGCCCGACTCCTTGACCACCTTGGCCCACTTCACCGTCTCGCGGTCGATCAGCTGGGTCAGTGCCTCGGGTGTGCCCGGCGCCACGTCCAGGCCCAGCCCGGACAGCTTCTCGCGCACGTCGGGCAGGTTCATCACCCGCTGCGCCTCGGCGTTGATGCGCATCTGAACATCGCGCGGCACGCCGGGCGAGGCCAGCAGCGCAAACCACGAGGTGGCCTCAAACGCGGGCAGCCCCTGCTCGGCCAGCGTGGGGATGTTGGGCGCGGCCGGAGAACGCTGCGCGCTGGTCACGCCGATGGCGCGCACCTCGCCCGAGCGCACCAGCGGAATCGCCGACGGCATGTTGTCAAAGATCATCTGGATGCGCCCGCCCAGCAGGTCGGGGATCGCCTGCGCACGGCCCTTGTAGGGGATGTGCTGCATCTTCACGCCTGCGAGCGTGTTGAACAGCTCGCCCGACAGGTGGATCGAGGTACCACTGCCCGACGAGCCGAAGTTCAGCGGCTGCTTCTTGGCCAGGTCCACCAGCTCGCGCACGTTGCTGGCCGGCACCTTGTTGTTGACGATCAGCAGGTTGGGCGTGGACGCCAGGAAGGTGATCGGCGTGAAGCCCTTCACGTGGTCGTACGGCAGCTTGTCGTACAGCGAGGCGTTGATCGCGTGGGTGCCCACGGTGCCGATGATCAGCGTGGCGCCGTCGCCCGGCTGCTTGGACACAAACTCCGCACCGATGTTGCCGCCCGCCCCGGGGCGGTTGTCCACCGTGACCGGCTGGCCCAGCGCGCCCCACTTCTCTGCCAGCACGCGGGCCAGGGTGTCGGGCGCACCGCCCGGCGGGAAGGTGACGACGATGCGCACCGGCTTGGTGGGCCAGGCGGCCTGCGCCAGCACGGCGGGGGCGACAACCGCCAGGCCGGTACCGAGCGCGGCACACAGAACCAGACGGCGAAGAAGCGGGCGACGGGATGGCATGGGGTCTCCTTGGGGTGGATGCGTGTGATGCCCTCGGGCGCTGGGACCCACGGGCCTGGCGACATGCGGCGCCGCTATTCTGCGCGGGCCGCCCCCGCCGCGCCCTGCGGTTTTCCCTGTGGTTTTCGCCCTGGCTGTCGCCGGCACGACGCGCAGCAAGCACCCCCAGGCGGGCATCGCGGTTCCCGACCTCCAGCTATTCCCGACCCCGTTGTCGGGCGGAGCACACCGCCGCCGGCACAGGTGCGCCGTCACACCGACAATGCGGCGCCCCGGGCGCTTTATGCGCCCCGCGATTCCTCTGTCTGTTCCCGTGAACCATCAAACAAGGCTGTTTCATGCTTGACCTCGCCACCCACAACCTGCTCGTCGAACTGATGATTGAAGGCCGCAACCCGTATGCCGGTGACGCCCTGTCCAAGGACGAAGCGCAGGCCCTGCGCAAGGGCCTGAAGGCCGACGAGCCGGTGCGGGCCCTGCTGCGCGGCATCGTGCCGCGCGGCGGCCAGACGGTGTGGGCCCTGACCAGCGACCGCGTGGTGATGGCGCGCCCGGGCTGGAAGTACCAACCCAGCGCCCTGGCGGTGTCGGCCATTCGCAGCGTCGATGTGGCGCGCGGCCGCTTTGGCGCCACCATCGGCCTGAGCAGTGCCGAGGGGCGCAGCTGCGTCTATGGCGCCGACCTGACGCTGGCGATGGTGTTTGCGCAGGCGGTGTGCGCGCAGTCGGGCGCGTCGCTCAGCACCTGGAAGGCCGACGCCCCCAGCGCCGACGGCACGCAGCACGCGCAGACGCTGGCCCGCGACGCCGAGGCCCTGCTGGCCGCCGCCTGAGCGGCGCGGTCGGGGCCGATCGGTCCGGGCCGATCGGTCAGCGCCGATCCGTCAGGTGCGCAGCGCACGACCGAGGCGGCCCACGCCCTCCTCGATCTTCGCCACATCGGCCGTGGCAAAGCTCAGCCGCAGCGTGGCGGGGTCGGCGTCGCTGGCGTAGAAGGGCACGCCCGGCACAAACGCCACGCCCTGCTCGATCGCCTGCTTGGCAAACGCGTTGCCATCGGCCGGCTTGCCACCGGCACCGGTCAGGCGCGCCCAGACGAACAGGCCGCCTTGCGGCTGCACGAAATCAATCGCGTCGCCCAGTTCGCGGCGCAGCGCGTTGCCCATTGCCAGCGCACGCTCGGCGTAGACGCGGCGCACCTTGTCCAGCGTAGCCGGCATGCGGCCGGCCTTGAGGTACTGCGCGGCGGTGGCCTGCGCAAAGGTGCTGGTGTGCGCGTCGCTGAACTGCTTGCAAATGGTGGCCTTGGCCAGCAGCTCGGCCGGCCCGATCATCCAGCCCACGCGCAGGCCCGGGCTCAGCACCTTGGACAGGCTGCCGCAATGCACCAGCAGCTCGCGGCTGCCCGGCACCTCGTCGCTCAGCGCCAGCAGCGACGGCGGCGGCACCTCGCCGAAGTACAGGTCGCCATACGGGTCGTCCTCCACCACCAGCGTGCCGTGCTTCACCGCCATTTGCAGGACGGCGCGGCGCCGCTCCAGCGTGGTGAGCGCGCCGCTCGGGTTGCCGAAGGTCGGAATCAGGTAGACGAACTTCGGCTTGTGTTCGGCGATCAGCTGCTCGAGCCGGTCGGTCTTGACGCCGTCGCCGTCCACCGGCGCGGCAATCACCTGCGCGCCATACAGCCGGAAGCACTGGATGGTGGCCAGAAAGGTCGGGCCTTCGACGATCACCTTGTCGCCCGGGCCGATCAGCGTCTTGCCGATCAGGTCCAGCGCCTGCTGGCTGCCGGTGGTGACGATCAGGCCCTCCGGCGCGAGGCCCTTGACGCCCTTGCTGGCCATGAAGGCGGCGAGCTGCTCGCGCAGCGGGCCGTAGCCCTCGGTGGCGCCGTACTGCAGGGCGGCGCCCGGCTCGTCGCGCAGCGCGGCGGCCGACGCCTCGCGGATGCCGTCCACATCGAACATCGCGCTGTCCGGAAAGCCGCCGGCAAAGCTGATGATGCCGGGCTTGCCCAGCAGCTTGAAGAGTTCGCGGATGGCCGAGGTCTCGACGTTGTTCAGTCGGTCGGCAAAGGGGATGCGGTGTGCGGTCATAGCCCGGCATTGTGCCAATGCCGCACAATTCAGCCCATGAAACCCGCGCAGATCGAGACCTTTTTCGCCACCCTGCAGGCAGCGAACCCGCAGCCCAACACCGAACTGGAATACACCAGCGTGTTCGAGCTGCTGGCTGCCGTGCTGCTGAGCGCGCAGGCCACCGACGTCGGCGTCAACAAGGCCACGCGCAAGCTGTTCCCGGTGGCCCACACGCCCCAGGCCATCCTCGACCTCGGGCTGGCGGGCCTGGAGGGCTACATCAAGACCATCGGCCTGTACCGCAGCAAGGCGCGGCACCTGATGCAGACCTGCCGCATCCTGGTGGAGCAGCATGGCGGCGAGGTGCCGCGCTCACGCGAGGCGCTCGAAGCGCTTCCCGGTGTGGGCCGCAAGACGGCCAATGTGGTGCTGAACGTCGCCTTCGGCGAGCCCACCATGGCGGTGGACACACACATCTTTCGCGTGGGCAACCGCACCGGGCTGGCACCGGGCAAGACGCCCTACGAGGTGGAGATGAAGCTGCTCAAGCGCGTGCCACCGCGGTATCTGGTGGACGCGCATCACTGGCTCATCCTGCACGGCCGCTATGTGTGCACCGCGCGCACGCCGCAGTGCTGGCGCTGCGCGGTGTCGGCCTGCTGCAGCTTCAAGCCGAAGACGCCCGCGCCCTGAGGCGGGCTCAGTCGGCGTAGACGCCGGCCTTGCGGATCACCGGGCCCCACTTGGCGATTTCCGCCTCGAGGTGGTTGCGCAGGCCCGCGGGCGTGACCTTGTCCATCGGCGCGATGTCCGAGCTGAGGTCAGCCAGACGCTGCTTGACCGCCGGGTCTTGCAGCGCCACACGCAGCGCGGCGTTGATCTTCTCGAGCGCGGGGGCAGGCGTGCCCTTGGGCGCGTAGATGCCGTGCCACACCTTGACCTCAAAGCCCTTGAGGCCCTGCTCGTCCAGCGTGGGGATGTTGGGCAGCGCGGCCAGCCGCTGCTGCGTGGTCACGCCGTACACCTTGACCCGGCCGTCCTTGATCAGCGGCACCGTCTGCGTGGTCTGGTCGCACAGCAGGTCCACCTGGCCGCCGAGCAGCGCATTCATCGCCGGCCCGGTGCCGGAGAACGGCACGGTGGTCAGGTCCACGCCCACCTGGCTCATGAACAGCAGGCCGCACAGATGCGACACCGCCCCCAGGCCGGCATTGGCCAGCGACACCTTGTTGCCGTTGGCGCGCAGATGGGCCAGCAGCTCGTTCATGTTGTTGGCGGGGAAGTCCTTGCGCGCCAGCAGCGTCATCGGCACGTCAAGCACCTGGCCGATGTAGTCAAAGTCCTTCAGCGGGTCGAACTGCAGCTTCTTGTACAGCGCGGGCGCGGTGGACATGCCCATGTGGTGGATGAAGATGGTGTGGCCATCGGCCTTCTCGCGCGCCACCCGTGTGGCGGCAATGGTGCCGCCGGCACCCACCGCGTTTTCCACCAGCACCGACTGCCCGAGGTGCCGCCCCATCGGGATGGCCAGCATGCGCGCCACCACATCGGTCGGGCCGCCGGCGGCAAACGGCACCACCAGCTTGACCGGGCGGTCGGGGAAGGTCTGGGCCTGCGCGGGCAGCGCCAGCGCTGCGGCACACAGCGCGCTGGCCAGTGCAGCGCGGCGCGTGATCGACGACAAATACTTCATGGTGTCTCCTGTGGGTTGGGCTGCCACGGCCGCGCGGGCCGGCACCTGTGCCGCCTGAACTGCTCCGTGGGCGGATTGTGGGGCCAGCGCCCGCCGCGCGGGGAACCCGAGCGCGCTGTCAGGGTAAGCGGATGCAAGCGCGTTGCCGGTCAGAACGAGCGCGGCAGGCCCAGCAGGTGCTCGGCCACGTAGCTGTAGATCAGGTTGGTGGAGATCGGAGCCACCTGGTACAGCCGCGTTTCGCGGAACTTGCGCTCCACGTCGTATTCGCAGGCAAAGCCGAAGCCGCCGTGGAACTGGATCGCCGCATTCGCCGCCTCCCAGCTCGCCTTGGCCGCCAGGTACTTGGCCATGTTCGCCTGCGCGCCGCAGGGCTGGTGCGCGTCGAACAGCTCGCAGGCGCGAAAGCGCATCAGGTTGGCCGCCTCGACCTCGATGTAGGCATCGGCAATCGGGAACTGCACGCCCTGGTTCTGGCCGATCGGGCGGCCGAACACCACCCGCTCCTTTGCGTATTTCGTGACGCGGTCGAGGAACCAGTAGCCGTCGCCGATGCATTCGGCAGCGATCAGCGTGCGCTCGGCGTTCAGGCCGTCGAGGATGTACTTGAAGCCCTGGCCTTCCTCGCCGATCAGGTTCTCGGCCGGGATCTCCAGGTTCTCGAAGAACAGCTCGTTGGTTTCGTGGTTCACCATGTTGGCGATCGGCCGCACCGTCAGGCCGTTCTTCACCGCGTGGTGCAGGTCCACCATGAAGATCGACATGCCCTCGGACTTCTTCTTCACCTCGGAAAGCGGCGTGGTGCGCGCCAGCAGGATCATCCAGTCGGAGTGCTGCACCCGGCTGATCCACACCTTCTGGCCGTTGACCACATAGCGGTCGCCCTTCTTCACTGCGGTGGTCTTGATCTTGGTGGTGTCGGTGCCGGTGGTCGGCTCGGTCACGCCCATCGACTGCAGGCGCCATTCGCCGCTGGCGATCTTGGGCAGGTAAAAGTCTTTCTGCGCCTTGCTGCCGTGGCGCAGCAGCGTGCCCATGTTGTACATCTGGCCGTGGCAGGCGCCGCTGTTGCCGCCGCAGCGGTTGATCTCTTCCATGATGACCGAGGCCTCGGCCAGGCCCAGACCCGAGCCGCCGTACTCCTGCGGGATCAGCGCGGCCATCCAGCCGGCTTTCGTCAGCGCATCGACAAACGCCTCGGGGTAGGCGCGCTGCTCGTCGACCTTGCGGTGGTATTCGTCAGGGAACTGCGCGCACAGCGCACGCACCGCGTCACGGATGTCGGTGTGGCGGTCGTCGAACTGGGTGGGGATGGTCATGGTGGGGTGAGGTGATGTCAGGCGAGCGTGGCGGTGCCCTGCATGGTCAGCCAGCCTTCGTGGTCGTTGGCCCACAGCGCGATCGTCTTGCCGTCAGCCGATGGCCGGCCGTTGACCTGCATCGGGTGGATGTCGAAGGTGGGCCGCACCGCCTTGAACTCAAAGCGCTGCACGCGCGCGCCAGGCTGCTGCCGGCGCAGCAGGTCAAGCAGCAGCGTGGCGATCAGCGGGCCATGCACGATCAGGCCTGGGTAGCCCTCGACCTCGGTGACGTAGCGGCGGTCGTAGTGAATGCGGTGGCCGTTGAAGGTGAGCGCCGAGTAGCGGAACAGCAGCACATCGTCGGGCTGCAGGCGGCGCTGCCAGGGCGCGCCGGCCTCGGCCTGGGTGGGTGGCGGCACCGGGTCGCCGGGCTGCGGCGCTGCGCGGTAGACGATGTCGTGCTCTTCGCTCAGCGCCAGGCCGCGCGGGCCATGCACCTCGTGCTTCACCAGCACGAAGGTCAGGTCGCCGGTGCGCCCGCTCTTGTGGGTGACCGATTCGATGCGCGATCGCCGCTGCACCGCATCGCCCACGCGCAGCGGCTCGTGCCACTGCAGCCGCCCGCCGGCCCACATGCGGCGCGGCAGCGGCACCGGCGGCAAGAAGCCGCCTCGCTTCGCGTGACCGTCGGGGCCGATCTCGCTTTGGCGGTGGTGCGGCAGGAAGTACAGCCAGTGCCACAGCGGCGGCAGCTCGGTGCCGGCCACAGGCGGCGCATCGTCGCGGTCCAGCGTGGCGCCGAGCGCGCGCACCGGAGCGGCGGTGATCTGGTCGTCGATGGTCTCGGTGCGGCCTTGCCAGGTCTGCAGATGCGCCAGCAGCTCGGGCGTGACCCGGGTGGCGTCGGCGTCGTGCGTTGCGTTCATCCGCCGGATTGTGCCGCCGCACGGCACCGCCTGCGGATGCAGCCGCTGCCCCGGCGACACGCGTGACACCCATGGCCACGCCGCTCGCTCACAATGCGGTCCATCGCACAAGGAGGACACATGAAGATCCGCGCCGCCGTTCTCGAGTCCATGGGCCTGAATGCGCCCTACGCCCAAAGCCAGCCGCTGAAGATCCGCGAGGTCGATCTGGACCCGCCAGGCCCCGGCGAGGTGCTGGTGCGCATCAAGGCCGCCGGGCTGTGCCACTCGGACCTGTCGGTGATCAACGGCGACCGTCCGCGCCCGCTGCCGATGGTGATCGGCCACGAATCCTCGGGCGAGGTGCTGCAGTGTGGCGCCGGCGTGGGCGACCTGGCTGCGGGCGACCATGTGGTGATGGTCTTCATGCCCAGCTGCGGCGGCTGCATGCCCTGCATGGAAGGCCGCCCTGCCCTGTGCGAGCCCGGCGCGGCGAGCAACGGCGCGGGCACGCTGCTGGGCGGCTACAAGCGGCTGAGCCATGCGGGCGCGCCGCTCAACCACCATGTGGGCGTGTCGTGCTTCGCCGACCACGTGGTGGTGTCGCGCAAGTCGTGCGTGAAGATCACGCAGAAGATCAGCCACATTGAAGCCTCCCTGTTCGGCTGTGCGGTGCTCACCGGCGTGGGCGCGGCGCTGAACACCGCGCGGGTGCAGGCCGGCAGCACGGTGGCGGTGCTGGGCCTGGGTGGCGTGGGCTTTTCTGCGCTGCTGGGCGCGGTGGCCAGCGGCGCGCGGCAGATCGTGGCGCTGGACCTGAATGAAGACAAGCTCAAGCTCGCACGCGAGCTGGGCGCCACCGACACCGTCAACGCTTCGGCGCCCGACGCGGCAGAACAGGTGAAGGCGCTCACCCAGGGCGGCGTGGACTACGCGCTGGAGATGGCGGGGGCGGTGCCGGCGCTGGAGCTGGCGTGGAAGATCACCCGGCGCGGCGGCACCACCGTCACCTCGGGCTTGCCGCATCCGGACAAGCGCCTGCCGGTGCCGCCGGTGCAGCTGGTGGCCGAAGAGCGCACCCTGCGCGGCAGCTACCTGGGTGGCGGCGTGCCGGCACGCGACATTCCGCGCTACATCGACCTGTACCAGCGCGGCAAGCTGCCGGTCAACAAGCTCATGGGCGAGCGCTACACGCTCGACGACATCAACCGCGGGCTCGATCGACTGGCCACCGGCGCGGCGATGCGCGACGTGGTGGTGTTCGACTGACCACGATGCAGGGCCGCTAGGCGCGCGGCAGTGCGGTCCAGCGCCCGTCCACGCGGTGCAGCGACAGCCGGTGGTCGAAGGCCTGCTGCAGCGCTTCGTGCGTGGCGGGGTCATCACAGGCGCCGTGGTGCACCACCCGCCCGTTGTGCATCACCAGCAGGTCGTCGGCCTGCAGCGCGATGCCCACCTCGTGCAGCACCGACACCACCGTGCCGCCACCGGCCACGCGGGCGCGCACCAGCGCCATCCAGTCGGCCTGATGCGGCGGGTCGAGGTTGGCCAGCGGCTCGTCCATCAGCATCACCGGCGCACCCACCGCCAGGCAGCGCGCGATGAGCACGCGCTGGCGCTCGCCGCCGGACAGTTCCCCCAGCGGGCGTTCGCGCCAGTCCCAGGCCTGCATTGCCTGCAGCGCGTCGCGAACGGCCACCTGATCCTGCGCCGAGGGCGCGGCCAGCCACGGGCGATGCGGCAGGCGGCCGAGCATCGCCACATCGTGCACGCTCAGGTCTTCCGCACCGGTGGTGCCCTGCCCCAGCCAGGCCAGCGTTCGCGCACGTTCGCGGCGGCTGAGTGACTCCGTGTCGCGTCCCAGCAGGCGCACCGTGCCCGCATGCGGCAGCAGCGCGGCCAGCGCCTTGAGCAGCGTGGACTTGCCCGCGCCGTTGGGCCCGACGACGCAGGTCCAGCGGCCTGCGCGCAGGGTCAGATCGGTGGGGTACAGCACCTCCACGCCACCCAGCCGTGCCGCGAGGCCGCGCCCCTGCAAGGCCAACACTTCGGACGCGAGGGCGACCGGCGTGCTCATGCCGCACCTCCAGACGACCGCAGCCCGCCGCGATGCATGCGCCACAACAGATAGCCTCCGCCCAGCACCGCGGTCATCACACCGACCGGCCATTCCGCAGGCGCGACCACCGTGCGCGCGGCGATGTCGGCAGCAGCCAGCAGCACGGCACCGGCCAGCGCACTCAGAAGCGTCAGCGCGGCGTGGGTGGTGCGCACCATGGCGCGCACCAGGTGCGGTGCAGCCAGCCCCACAAACGCAATCAGGCCGGCCTGCGCCACGGCGGTGCCGGTGGCCAGCGCCAGCGCCGCCACCAACGCCATCCGCAGCGGCGCAAGCGGCAGGCCCAGGCTCTGCGCGGTGGGCTCGCCCAGCGACAGGCCGTCAAGCATCGGGCCCAGCACCCACGCCAGCGCCAGCAGCGGCAGCAGCACCGCCGCCATCAGCGCGCACGAACCCCAGCCAATGAAACCGGTGTGGCCCAAGGTAAAGCCCTGCAGGCCCTGCAGCACATCGGGGCGCGCCAGGGTGATCAGGTCCTTGCAGGCACCCAGCACCACGCCCACGATCACGCCGGCCAGCAGCAGGCGCAGCGTGTGCTGCACGCCGCGCGACAAGGCCAGCGTGAGCAGCACGCCCAGCATCGCACCGGCAAAGGCAGCACCGGTCACGCCCAACCGTGCGAGGGCCTGCACCGCCAGCGGCGACACGCCCCACATCGCCAGCGCCAGCGCCACGCCCAGCGCGGCGCCCGAGGCGCTGCCCAGCAAAAACGGATCGGCCAGCGGATTGCGAAACAGGCCTTGCGCCACCGCACCGGCCAGCCCGAGCAGTGCCCCCACCAGCACCGCGCCCAGGGTGCGCGGCAGCCGGATCTCAAACGCGATGCGCTGCGCCACCGCATCGGCCGCGCTGCCGGGCCACTGCAGGCCCGCACTGCCCACCAGCGTGCCCAGCACCAGCAGCAGTGCCAACAGCATCAGCAAGGCAAGCGCCAACAGCGCCGGATGCACCGCCCCCGTGCTGCGCGTGCGTTCGCGCACGGCCTGCAAGGTGGGGACATGGCTGCGCCCGGTCACCGCTGCACTCCCGCACGGCCCTGCACGCAGTCGGCGATGAGGTGCGCTGCCTCCGCCAGGCGCGGCCCGGGCCGCACCAGGATGTCGCCTTGCTGCGGCGTGAACTGGCACACACGTCCGCCCTGCACGGCACCGAGCGCGGCCCAGCCCGGGCGCTGCACCACCGGCGGGCCGGTGCGCTCGCCCACAAAGATCCAGTCGGGTGCTGCACGTACCACGAACTCGGGGTTGACCAGCGGAAACGCACCGAGCTCTGCCGGCACCACATTGCGCAGCCCCAGCCGCTCCAGCATCTCGCCGATGAACGAAGCCGCACCGGCGGCGTACGGGCCCGCGCTGGCCTCGAAGTACACCCGCTGGCCACGCGCAGCCGGCGGCACACGCTGCGCAGCGCGCGCCACCTCGCGCTCCAGCGCCTGCCAGCGCGACTCTTCATCGTCGACCTGCAGCACCGTCGCCAGCTGTTGCCACACGCGCCGCACATCGGCCATGCGCACCGGCTCCAGCGCCACCACGGTGATGCCCAGGCTCTCCAGCCGCTCGACGCCGCGGGTGGACTTGGCACTCAGCACCACATCGGGCCGCAAGGCCACGATGGCCTCAAGGTTCGGGTCGAGTCCGCCACCGACCTGCGGCAGCCGCGCCAGCGAAGCGGGATGGTTGGAATAGCGGTCCACGCCCACCAGCCGCCCGCAGTGGCCGAGGGCACACACTGTCTCGGTGAGTGCCGGCAGCACCGACACGATGCGCTGCGGACTGCGCGGCAACGTGAGCAGCTTGCCGCGGTCGTCGGTGAAGCGGATCGTTACGGGCGCGGGCGCGGAAGTGGGAGTGGTCGTGGAGGCCAGCGCAGCAGATGCACACAGGGCCAAGGCCAGCACAAGCCCTGCAACGCGCGGCGTCCTCACGCCCGCTGCCCCCACTGCATCACGATGCGATGCAGCTGCTCCACACCGTCGGTCAGCGCCGCCGGCCCGGGCTGCAGGATGTCGGCCGACTTGATTTCGAACAGCTGCGCATCGCGCACCGCCGGCACCTGCGCCCAGCCTTCGCGCGCGGCCACCTTCTCGGCGCGGAACTTCTTGCCGCACCACGAACCGATCACGATGTCGGGCGCGCGGCGCACGATCTCGGCGCGCTCGGCAATGATGCGGTCCTTGCCCAGTGACTGCTGTGCCAGCTCCGGAAAGATGTCGTCACCGCCCGCGATGCCGGTGAGCTCCGACACCCAGCGGATCGCGCTGATGGCGGGTTCGTCCCATTCCTCGAAGTAGATGCGCGGTCGCCGCGGCAGCGCCCGCGCGGCTGCCTCGATCTGCAGCAGCCGCTGGCGCATGCCCTGCAGCAGCTCGTGGCCCCGCTGCGCGCAGCCCACCATCGCTGCCACCTGCTGCAGCATCGCGAAAATCTCGGCCACGCTGCGCTGGTTGAACACCGTCACCTGCACGCCGTGACGGATCAGCGCGCTGGCGATGTCGGCCTGCAGGTCAGAGAAGCCGAACACGCAATCGGGCTCCAGCGCCAGGATCTTGTCAATCCTGGCGCTCAGGAAGGCGCTGACCTTGGGCTTTTCCTCGCGCGCGCGGCGGGGCCGCACCGTATAGCCGCTGATGCCGACAATGCGCTGCTCCTGCCCGAGCAGGTACAGCCACTCGGTGGTCTCCTCGGTCAGGCAGACGATGCGCTGCGGACCGTCGCTCAGGTGCTGCGGAATCGCGGACATGGTGCAGCCTGTGCCGATGAAGGTGTGCCCGCGCTCAGCGCGGCTGCCAGCGCAGCGTCACATGGGCCGCGCGGCCGGGCTGGTTGTAGCCGTAGGCGGTTTCGTACACGCGGTCGGTCAGGTTGGCCAGCTTGAACTGCAGCCGCCAGTCGCCCGGCAGGCGGTGCTCGGCATGCAGGTCGATCGTGATGTAGGAGGCCAATGGCACGGTGTTGGCGATGTCGTCAAAGCGCGCGCCGGCGTGCAGCAGGCTGCCGCCGAAGCGCCACGCACCGGCCTGATGGTCCACCGCCAGCGTGGCCTGCTCGCGCGCGCGGCGCGGCAGCAGCCGGCCGGTGGCCTCGTTGCGCGGGTCCAGCGCATCGAGCGAGGCGCGCATGCGGGTGGCACTGGCCAGGCGGCCTTCGTAGGCAAGCGTCCAGCCGTCAATGCGGCTGCGCGGCACGTTCTGCGGCAGCGTCGTGTTGCTGATGTAGCCGCGGATGCGGTTGTCAAAGCGCGTCAGCCGCAGGTCGTGGCCGCCTGCGCTCCAGCTGAGTGCAGCTTCGGTGTTGCGGCCACGCTCGGGCTGCAGCAGCGGATTGCTGAAACCCGGGTAGTACAGCTGGTTGAAGTTGGGCGCCACGAAGCTGGTGCCGTGCGACGCGTGCACGCGCCAGCCACCGCCGATGCGATAGGCGTAGCCGGCAAAGCCGGTGGTGCTGCCGCCAAACTGCGAATTGCGGTCGCGCCGCAGGTTGGCCTGCCAGCTGTGCGCGCCCGACTGGCCGTTGAGGCCGGCAAACACCGCGTCGATGGTGCGCTGGCTCACGTCGTAGGCGGTGGAGCCATCGACCTGCTGCTCGCGGCGCTCCAGGCCCGCCAGCGCGGTGCCCAGCGGCGTGGCCATCGTGTTCAGCCAGCTCCACTGCTGCTGGGTGGTGCGGAACTCGGACGGCAGCCACGAACCTTCGATCGCGCGGTCGAGGTCCACGCTGTGGGCCAGCCGCAGCTCGCTGTTCCAGGCGCCGATGCGGCCCTTGAGGCCCAGCGATGCCACGTCGCTGCGGATGCGGCTGCGCGCGTCGATGCCGGGGCCGTCGTCAAATCGGGTGGTGCCGCTGGAGTGCAGCACCGATGCCTCGACCCGCCAGTCGGCATGCAGTTGCAGCGCAGCCGACGCGTTCAGCGAGTTCTGCACGAAGCCGTCGCGGTCGGGGTCGTGGATGCCGAAGGGCGCGTTGGCATTGGTGGCGGAGATGCCGCGTTCACGCGTGCGCTGCACGCCAAAGGCGTAGGTCCACGGTCCTTTGCCGCCGCTGGTGCCTGCCGCGGCCTGTGCCGTGCCGCTGCTGCCCATCCCCAGCGAGGCATAGGGCCGGTAGCCGGTCTGGCCGCGGCGGGTGAAGATCTGCACCACCCCGCCCACGCCGTCGCTGCCGTACAGCGCCGACGCAGGGCCCTTGAGCACCTCGATGCGCTCGATCATCTCCAGCGGCACGGCATCCCAGATCGGGATGCCGGCAGTGGCCGAGCCGTAGCGCACGCCATCGATCAGCAGCACGGTGTGGCGCGACTCGGCGCCGCGGATGAACACGCCGGCGACCTTGCCCACGCCCCCGGTCGAGGTGAACTGCACACCCGCGCTGCGTGCCAGCAGCTCGGGCACGGTGCGCGCGGCAGAGTCTTCGATCTGCGCACGCTCGATCACCACCACCTCGCTGACCAGTTCATCGGCGCGCACCGGATGGCGCGTGGCTGTGACGACCACCGGGTCAAGCGCAGCGACCTGCATCGATGCCAGGGCCGAAGCCGGTGCAGCGGTTGGCTGCACGTAAGGCAGAGACTGGGCTGAGGCAGCAGCCGGAACGGCCGCCAGCGGCAGCGCGCAGAGCAGCGCCACCCACAGCGTGGAACAAGGAGACGAGGGAACTGACGGCTGGACCGTCAACGGGGCATGAGAAGCCATGGACAACCACCACAAGACAGGAGCCCTTCCGCGGCTTCCCCGCCACGGCATGGACGTCACGGGCACGCTGCCTTGCGGCGCACGCACCCACCCTGTTGGCCGGTATCCGGGCTTGCAGAAGCAACCTTCGGCGCCTTCCCAGAGCTTGTTCAGGGCTCCAGTGGCTGTGTGTCGAAAGCGGGGCCACGAGGACCCGTCTGCGAACCGTTGCGGGGGCAGCGCAGTCTGGACAACCGGCCTGGGGCCGGTGCCGCCTGCTTCCCGTTGAACTGCGGCGTGTGAACCACGCTGCGAGCACCAACGCCCCTATTCTAGGGCGGCTTCCTGTCGCGGGGCTTGCGCGCTGCCCCTACAATGATCCGCATGAGCAGCGCTGCACCCTCCCGCGCCGAGCAGATCGAACAGCTCGTGGAGCATGTCGACCGGCTGCTGGTGCGCTACGAGGAACTGCAGCGCACCAACGCACTGCTGGGCGCGCAGGTCGAGTCGCTGACGCAAGAGCGTGACTCGCTGCGCTCGCGCCTGTCGGCTGCGCGCAACCGCATCGATGCCCTGCTCGAGCGGCTGCCCGACGTGCGCAACGCCGCCTGAACCCGATGAAGCAGCTCGAAGTCCAGATCATGGGCCAGAGCTACCTGCTCGGCTGCCCCGAAGGCGGCGAGCAACGCCTGCTGGAGGCCGTCGAGAAGGTCGACAGCGCCATGTGCCGCATTCGCGATGCCGGCAAGATCAAGGCACGTGACCGCATCGCGGTGCTCGCCGCACTCAACCTTGCGTTTGACCTCGGCGAGTCGGCGAGCCTGCCCGCTGACGCATCGGCGGCACTGCCGCTTGCGCCCCCGGCGCCCCTCAACGGGAACGGCAGTGCAGCGCATGCGCGCACCGGTGCGAATGAATCCGCTCACGGTGGTGCAGATCACGCCGCCGATCACGCTGCGGACCATGCCGCAGACGCGCGGCTTGCACAGGTGCTGCAGCGCCTTGAGCAGGCCCTGGGCAACGACGGCCGCCTGATCTGAGGGGCGCGCAGGCGCGAAGCGCAGGCGCTGTGCTGCCGCGCTGTGCTTCCGGGTTGTGCTTCCGTGTGATGCCCGCCATGTCTTGCGTCCTGTCAATGCCCTTCCTTGTGTTGCCTTTGAGCACAAGCGCCGCCTGTGCCGCACACCCGCGCCTACAATGAAGCGGTCTGCAGGCCCGCCGGGCTTTTATTTCCTTGAACCAATGCTCTTTGAGCAAGGGCTTGGAATATCGCCCGGCCAGCGTGATCGTCTCGCGTCAGATGAACCCAAGGCCTGGTTGACCTCGCCCACCTGAACCCCGGTTCAGGATCCGGCCCGGTGGATTCCTGCAGACACCTTCACTGCCTTCGCGCCCTCTTTACCCCTCCCCTCCCCGCCCCACCGATGCCGATCGAACCGCTGCTGGTTGCCGAACTGATTGCGCTGGGCAGCATCACCGGGTTTCTCGCCGGCCTGCTGGGCATCGGCGGCGGGATGATCATGGTGCCCTTCATCACCTTCATCCTCAATGCCAAGGGCTTCCCGGCCGAGCATGCGGTGAAGATGGCGATTGCGACCTCGCTGGCCACCATCTGCTTCACCTCGCTGTCGTCGGTGCGTGCGCACCACCAGCGCGGCGCCGTGCTCTGGCCGGTGGCGCTGGCACTGGCCCCCGGCATCGTGGTGGGTGGCCTGGTCGGCGCGCAGGTGGCGGTGGCGCTGTCGGGCAAGGTGCTGAGCGTGCTGTTTGCGCTGTTCATCGGCTTTTCGGCCACGCAGATGCTGCTGGACCGCAAGCCCAAGCCCACACGCACCCTGCCCGGCACCGGCGGCCTGTTCGGCGTGGGCGGCTTGATCGGCTTCCTGTCGTCGCTGGTGGGTGCCGGCGGCGCCTTCATCTCGGTGCCCTTCATGACCTGGTGCAACGTGAAGATCCACAACGCGGTGGGCACCTCGGCGGCGCTCGGCTTTCCGATCGCGCTGGCGGGCACGCTGGGCTACATCTGGGCCGGCATCGGCCTGCCGCAGATGCCCTGGGGATCGGTGGGCTACCTGTACCTGCCGGCGCTCGTCATCATCTCGGCCGCCAGCGTCACGCTGGCGCCGATCGGCGCACGCGC
>JBDLRH010000008.1:0-19055 GCA_039800165.1 Pseudomonadota bacterium | reverse complement strand
CTGACGCTGGAGCTGCTGTCGGGCGACCGCGCCGAGGCGGCGCGTGCCCTGGCGCAGCAGCTGCCGCTGTCGCGCTGGGCGGCGCCGTGCCTGCCGGCCGACAAGCTGGCGCGCGTGCAGGCGCTGCAGGGTCAGCGGCATGCGGTGGCGATGGTGGGAGACGGCATCAACGATGCGCCGGTGCTCGCGCGTGCCGACGTGTCGGTGGCGCTGGGCGACGCCGCGCCGATGGCCTGTGCGCAGGCCGATGTGCTGGTGCCGGGCGGCCAGCTCGATGCGCTGGTGCTGCTGGTGTCGCAGGCGCGTCGTGCGCGTCGCGTGGTGCGCGAGAACCTGGCCTGGGCGGCCGTCTACAACCTGGTGGCCGTGCCGCTGGCGGTGGCGGGCTGGATGCCCGCATGGCTGGCCGGTCTGGGCATGGCCGCGAGTTCGCTGCTGGTGGTGCTCAACGCCGCGCGGCTGGGCAGGCTGCCTGCACCTTCACACGCCTGAGCGCGCAACGCCACACCATGGACATCCTCTACCTCCTGATTCCGCTGTCGGTGGGCCTCGCGCTGCTGATCCTGGCTGCCCTGGGCTGGGCGGTCTGGCGCGGGCAGTTCGAGTCGGTCGAGGGGGAGGGCGAGCGCATCCTGCACTCGGACTGAGCCGCATTCCGCCCACCGGTTGACATACGTCAACTCCCTACCGGCTGCTGCCGCTGACACTGGCAGGGTCATGAATGCAAGGCAGTGCAATGGACTCTGAAGCAACATCCGGCAGCGTCTACAACGACACCGTTGTCAGGCAGTTCTCCTTGATGGCCGTGGTCTGGGGCGTGGTGGGGATGCTGGTGGGCGTGTTCATCGCCGCGCAGCTGACCTGGCCTGAACTGAACTTCGGCGTTCCGTGGCTGAGCTACGGCCGGCTGCGCCCGCTGCACACCAACGCGGTGATCTTTGCCTTTGGTGGCTGCGCACTCTTTGCCACCAGCTACTACGTGGTGCAGCGTACCGGGCAGGTGACGCTGTTTGCGCCCAAACTCGCCGCCTTCACCTTCTGGGGCTGGCAGGCGGTGATTCTGGCGGCCGCCATCAGCCTGCCGCTGGGCTACACCAGCGGCAAGGAATACGCCGAACTCGAGTGGCCGATCGACATCCTGATCACGCTGGTGTGGGTGGCGTATGCGGTGGTGTTCTTCGGCACCGTGGGCATGCGCCGGGTGCGCCACATCTATGTGGCCAACTGGTTCTACGGTGCCTTCATCCTGGCGGTGGCGATCCTGCACCTGGTCAACAGCGCGGCGGTGCCGGCGGGCTGGATGAAGTCGTACTCGGCCTACGCCGGCGTGCAGGACGCGATGATCCAGTGGTGGTACGGCCACAACGCGGTGGGCTTCTTCCTCACCGCCGGCTTCCTCGGGATGATGTATTACTTCATCCCCAAGCAGGCCGAGCGCCCGGTGTACAGCTACCGGCTGTCCATCGTGCACTTCTGGGCGCTGATCTTCACCTACATGTGGGCGGGCCCGCACCACCTGCACTACACCGCGCTGCCCGACTGGACCCAGTCGCTGGGCATGCTGTTCTCGCTGATCCTGCTGGCGCCCAGCTGGGGCGGAATGATCAACGGCATCATGACCCTGTCGGGTGCCTGGCACAAGCTGCGCGACGACCCGGTGCTTCGCTTCCTGATCGTGTCGCTGTCCTTCTACGGCATGAGCACCTTCGAAGGGCCGATGATGTCCATCAAGACGGTGAATGCGCTGAGTCACTACACCGACTGGACGGTGGGCCATGTGCACAGCGGCGCGCTGGGCTGGGTCGGCCTGATCTCGATGGGCTCGCTGTACTACCTGATTCCGCGGCTGTTCGGCCAGAAGAAGATGTACTCCATCAGGGCGATCGAGCTGCACTTCTGGACGGCCACCATCGGCATCGTTCTGTACATCGCCGCCATGTGGATTGCCGGTGTGATGCAGGGCCTGATGTGGCGGGCCATCAACACCGACGGCACGCTGACCTACACCTTCGTCGAGTCGGTCAAGGCCACCTTCCCGTTCTACGTGATCCGCACCGCCGGCGGCGCGCTGTACCTGCTGGGCATGCTGGTCATGGCCTGGAACGTCTGGATGACGGTGGCGCGCGGCCGCGCGGTCAGGGTGGCGGTACCGGCACCCGTACAGATGGCGCACGCCTGAGCCGCAGGAGCACAACCCATGGCGCAACACAACACCACCCCCGGCTTCTCGCACGAGAAGGTCGAGACCAACAACTTCCTGATGATCGTGCTGATCCTGATCGTGGTGGCCGTCGGCGGCCTGGTCGAGATCGTGCCGCTGTTCTTCCAGAAGTCCACCACCGAGCCGGTCAAGGGCCTGCAGCCCTACAGCGCGATGCAGCTGATCGGCCGCGACGTGTACCTGCGCGAGGGTTGCTACAACTGCCACTCGCAGATGATCCGCCCCTTCCGCGCCGAGACGCTGCGCTACGGCCACTACTCGGTGGCCGGCGAATTCGTCTACGACCACCCGTTCCAGTGGGGCAGCAAGCGCACCGGCCCCGACCTGCACCGTGTGGGCGGCAAGTACAGCGACGAATGGCACCGGGTGCACCTGGTCAACCCGCGCGACGTGGTGCCCGAATCAAACATGCCGGCGTACCCGTGGCTCGAGCGCAATGCGGTCGACCCGGCGGATGTGGCCCCGCGCATGAAGGCGCTTCGCACCGTGGGCGTGCCCTACAGCGACGAGCAGATCGCCAAGTCGGCCGACGAGGTCAGGGGCAAGAGCGAGATGGACGCGCTGATTGCGTATTTGCAGGTGCTGGGCACCACCCTGAAGTAAGGAGCATCACGATGGACATCACCACCCTGCGCATCGCCGCCACGCTGGCCAGCCTGGCCAGCTTTGTCGGCATCTGGGTCTGGGCCTGGCGCCGCGCCAATGCCGCGCGCTTTGAAGACGCCGCGCGCCTGCCCTTTGGCCAGGACGATTGAGTTGCGAAAGGCAGGACGGGAACATGAGTGACTTCACCAGCGACTTCTGGTCGGTCTATGTGGCTGCGCTTACGGTGCTGAGCATCGTGGCGTGCATGGTGCTGCTGTGGGTGACCTCGCGCAAGAAGGTCAAGGCCTCGGCCGACAACACCACCGGCCATGTGTGGGACGAAGACCTGCGCGAAATGAACAACCCGCTGCCGCGCTGGTGGGTGGGCCTGTTCATCATCACCGTCGTGTTTTCGGCGGCGTACCTGGTGGCCTACCCGGGCCTGGGTACCTTCGCCGGCCAGCTGGGCTGGAGCTCCAGCGCCGCGCACCAGGCTGAGATCGACCAGGCCAACCGCGCGCTCGAGCCGCTGTATGCACGCTTTGCCGGCATGCCGGCAGAGCAGGTGGCCGGCGACGTGGGGGCCATGGCCATGGGCGAGCGGCTGTACATGAACAACTGCGCGCAATGCCACGGCAGCGATGCGCGCGGCAGCAAGGGCTTTCCGAACCTGGCCGATGGCGACTGGCTGTATGGCGGTGCGCCCGAGAAGATCCGCGAGACGCTGAGCGCCGGCCGGCAGGGCAACATGCCGCCGATGGCGGCTGCAGTGGGCTCACCTGACGATGTGAAGAACGTCGCGCACTATGTGCTGAGCCTCTCGGGCAGCCCGCACGATTCGCTGCGTGCGTCGCTGGGCAAGGGCAAGTACGGCGCCTGTGCCGCTTGCCACGGCATGGACGGCAAGGGCAACCAGGCGCTGGGCGCACCGAACCTGGCGGATGGCGTATGGCTGCACGGCTGGGGCGAGCAGGCCATCGTCGCCATCATCAATACCGGCAAGGTCAACCAGATGCCCGCGCAGAAGGACAAGCTGACCGAAGCGCAGATCCATGTGCTGGCTTCCTACGTGTGGGGGCTGTCGAACAAGCCGGTGCTGGCGGCCGCCACCGTGCGCTGACCCGGCCCTGGAGCCAGCGTGAGCGAACCGCTCCTGTCGTCGCACAAGGCGGGTAAGGCGCGCGAGGCTCGCAAGGTGATACCGATCCAGCCGGTGGCTGCCGCGCAGGGCGCTGCGGCCGGCGCGCAGGACGTCGAGGTATCGCTGTACGCGGCCCACCAGAAGGTGTACCCGCGCACCGTGAGCGGGCCTTTTTCCAATTGGCGCTGGGCCCTGGTGTGGCTCACGCAGATCGTGTTCTACGGCCTGCCGTGGCTCGAGTGGGGCCAGCGCCAGGCGGTGCTGTTCGATCTGGCGGCGCGGCGCTTCTACCTCTTTGGCCTGGTGCTGTACCCGCAGGACTTCATCTACCTGACCGGGCTGCTGGTCATCAGTGCGCTATCGCTGTTCCTGTTCACTGCGCTGGCGGGCCGCCTGTGGTGCGGCTACGCCTGCCCGCAGACGGTGTACACCGAGATCTTCCTGTGGATCGAGCGCAAGGTCGAGGGCGACCGCAGCGCGCGCCTGCGTCTGGACGGCGCCGCCTTCTCACTGGAAAAGCTGGTCAAGAAGTGGTTCAAGCACCTGCTGTGGCTGATGGTGGCGCTGTGGACCGGCTTCACCTTCGTGGGGTACTTCTCGCCGGTGCGCGAGCTCGGCATGGACTTCCTGCAGACCCGCATGGGCTCGTGGGAGGTGTTCTGGGTGCTGTTCTACGGCCTGGCCACCTATGGCAACGCCGGCTTCATGCGCGAGCAGGTGTGCAAGTACATGTGCCCGTACGCACGCTTCCAGAGCGCGATGTTCGATGCCGACACCATGATCGTCAGCTACGACGAGACCCGCGGCGAGCCGCGTGGCGCGCGTTCGCGCAGTGCCGACCCGCGTGCGCTGGCGCTGGGCGAGTGCGTGGACTGCACCCTGTGTGTCCAGGTCTGCCCCACCGGCATCGACATCCGGCAGGGCCTGCAGTACGAATGCATCGGCTGCGGCGCCTGCGCCGACGTCTGCGACACGGTGATGGACAAGCTGGGCTATCCGCGCGGGCTGGTTCGCTACACCACGCAAAACGGCATGCAGCATCGCTGGAGCCGCGCGCAAATGCTGCGCCGCGCACTGCGGCCGCGGGTGCTGGTGTACAGCGCCATCCTCGGTCTGGTGTGCCTGGCCATGGCCTTCAGCCTGGCGGTGCGCACGCCGCTGAAGGTGGATGTGGTGCGCGACCGGGTGGCGCTGGCGCGCATCGTCGAAGGCGGCAAGCTCGAGAACGTCTATCGCCTGCAGGTGATGAACGCGACCGAACAGACGCAGCACTACCGCATCACGGCGCGCGGCCTGCCGGGCCTGGTGCTGGCCTCCGACCCCGAAACCCGGGTGGGGCCGGCCGAGTCGCGCTGGGTGGCGGTGCGGCTGCAGCTGCCCTACGGCAGCGCCGCGGCCGGTTCGCATGCGGTGCACTTTGATGTGGCCGAGGTGGGCGGCACGGCCCATGTCAGTGAAAAGTCGGTGTTCATCGTGCCGCGTTGAAGGAGACCCTGATGCAAAAAACCGTGATGCAAGAGGCCACACATTCCCCGTCACCCGCACCGTGGTGGCGCCACGGCCATGTGTGGCTGGTGCTGGCCGGCCCGCTGGTGGTGATCGTCGCCGGCTTCGTCACCCTGTGGCTGGCGCTGCGCTCGCCCGACGCGCTGGTGACCGAGGACTATTACCGCAAGGGCATCGAGATCAACCGCACCCTCGAGCTGCGCGACCGCGCGCACCTGCCAGCCGTGCAGGGCCGCAACCATGCGGCCACCCCGGCGCAGTGAGGGGGTGCGCATGACCGCCCGACAGCTGATGGTGGTGGCCTGGCCCGCCTTTCTGGCGGCCTGCGCGCTCGAGATGCTGGTGTTTGCCTGGGTCGATCCGGCCGACCTGCTGGGCGCTGCGGGCGCCCGGGGCTGGTCGCGCCAGACGGTCTACACCGCGGCCTTCTTCCTGTTCTGGTTCATCGCTGCCGGTACCTGCGCGATGACGCTGGTGCTGCACGGCACATCCACCCCCGATCGGCGCTAGTCCCTCAGCGCAGCGCAGCGTCTCAGGGCCCTGCCGCAGGCGGCGCTGCGGTACAGTTGTGTGGTGGTTCCGCACGACCTGATTCGCGGTGAAGTGAACGACCAGCGACTGCAAAGTCTGGTCGATTCGGCCATGGACGCGGTGGTGACGGTGGATGCCACCCACCGCATCGTCCTGTACAACCGCGCCGCCGAGCAGGTGTTCGGCTGGAGCGCGGCGCAGGCCCTGGGCCAGAGCCTGTCGCTGCTGATCCCGCAGCGCTTTCATCACGACCACGGCGCGCACATGGAGCGCTTTGCCGACACCGGCGGCTCGTCGCGGCGCATGGGCCGCGCGGCCGTGGTGCGCGGGCTGCGTCGCAGCGGCGAAGAGTTTCCGCTTGAGGCGTCGATCTCGCAGGTTGACACGCCGCAGGGCAAGCTGTTCACCGTGATCCTGCGCGACGTGACCGAGCGCGTGGCGGTACAGGCCGAGCTGCACCGCTTTGCATCGCAGGCGCACCAGATCCGCGAGGCCGAGAAGTCGCGCGTGGCGCGCGAGCTGCATGACGAGCTGGCGCAGTCGCTCGCTGCCCTGAAGATGGACACGCAGTGGCTGCACGAGCGGGTGCAGGCGATGCATGCCGAGCTGCGTGACGCGCGCTGCCTGGAGGTGGCGGCGCGCCTGGCCACGATGCAGTCGATGCTGGACGAGACGGTGGCCTCCACCCGCCGCATCGCTGCCGACCTGCGGCCGCTGCTGCTCGACGACCTGGGCCTGGTGCCTGCGCTCGAGTGGCTGGCGCAGCGCTTCACCGAGCGGCATGGCGTGCCGGTGGACCTGGCGCTCGACGAGGCGCTGGAGCCCGATGCCATGCATGCCACCGCGCTGTTTCGCATCGTGCAGGAATCGCTGGCCAACATCGGCAAGCATGCACAGGCCAGCCGGGTCGACCTGGAGCTGCTGCCCCTCCCCGGGCGCGCCGGCTGGCTGAGCTTGCTGGTGGCCGACAACGGTGTGGGGTTCGATCTGGCCGCGCCGCGCCAGCCGCAGTCGATGGGGCTGATGGGCCTGCGCGAGCGGGTGCAGCTGATGGGCGCCGAGCTCGAGGTGATCAGCCGCCCGGGCGAGGGCACGCGCATCGAGGTGCGTGCGCCGCTGGCGGGCGACGACACCGCGGCGCCACCGGGCTTCATCGGGGCGGGCGCATGAAGCGGGTGGTGATCGCCGATGACCACGCCATCGTGCGTGAAGGCCTCAAGCGGCTGGTGGCCGACGCCGGCGAGCTGCAGGTGGTGGGCGAGGCCGCCAACGGCACCGAGGTGATGGAGCGCGTGCGCACGCTCGCGTTCGACCTGCTGCTGCTGGACCTGTCGATGCCCGGCAAGAGCGGCATGGAGCTGCTGCGCTGGGTACGCAGCGAGCGGCCCGCGCTGCGCATCCTGGTGCTGAGCATGCACGAGGAACTGCAGTACGCGGTGCGCGCCATCAAGGCCGGCGCCAACGGCTACCTGACCAAGGAAAGTGCGCCGGCGCTGCTGGGGCAGGCGCTGCGCAAGGTGGCCGCCGGCGGCGCGTGGATCAGCGCCGAGGTGGCCGAACAGCTGGCGCTGGGGGCGGCGCCCGGGGCGGGCGATCGCGCGCCGCACGAGGCGCTGTCCGACCGGGAGTTTCAGGTGTTCGAGGCACTCGTCGCCGGCGAGGCGGTCAGTGCCATCGCGCAGCGGCTGCACCTGTCGGTCAAGACGGTCAGCACCCACAAGACCAACCTGATGCACAAGCTTGGCGTGGACAACGCCAGCGACCTGATGCGCTACGCCATGCGCCATGGCCTGGCCGACCCGCAGCCCTAGCCGTCCGGGGCTGCGCCTAGGAATCGTCCGAGCCGCGCTTCGGAGCCCTCCGATGCTGTAACTCGTCCACGGACGATGGCCGTGCGCATGGCAGCGCGCGACGATGCAGGCATGGACCCGAATGCACCTGCAACACCTGCGACCCCTACAGCAGCCATAGCAGCCACGGCAGCGGCAGCGGGCGCAGCCCCGATCCGGGTGTTCCTGGCCGAGGATTCGCAGCCGGTGCGCGAGCGCATCGCGCGGCTGCTGGCCACCGCCGCGATGTGCGTGGTGGGTGAGGCCGCCACGCCGCAGGCGTCGATTGCCGGCATCCGCGACAGCCGCCCCGACGTGGTGGTGCTTGACGTGCATCTGCAAGGCGGCACCGGGCTGCAGGTGCTGCGCAGCGTGCGCGCTGCCCAGCCCGAGGTGGCCTTCGTCGTGTTCAGCAACAACCATGACGACGCCTACCGCCGCCGCTACCTGGCCGACGGCGCCAGCCGCTACCTGGACAAGTCCACCGAGTTCGAGCAACTGGCCGCAGCCGTCAGCGACTGCGCCAGCCATCACCGCAGCGGCCTTCATCGCCGCGTTTCATGAGGAGTCGACCATGACCGTGACCGCCCTTCGTCCGATGCAGGAACCCCGCGACCTTGGCCACGCGCGCCATGCGCCTGACAAGCGCAGTCCAGGCGATGAGCGCGATGCACGTGACGGGAAAGAGGCACGCGAGCTGATCTCGCGCGTGTCCGTGCGCAGCCTGCGTGCCGCGCCGGTGGCGGTGCCGCCGATGCAGACGCAGTGCTCGGCCTGCAACCTGCGCGACCTGTGCCTGCCTGGCGGCATGACCGCGCCCGACCAGCAGGCGCTGGACACGCTTGCACTCGGGCGGCGCAAGGTGAAGGCTGGCGAGACGCTGTTTCGCGCAGGCCAGCCCTTCCAATACATCTATGCGGTGCGCAGCGGCACCTTCAAGTCCACACTCACGCTGGCCGATGGCCGCGAGCAGGTGTCCGGCTTCTCCATGGCCGGCGAACTGCTGGGCCTGGACGCGGTGGCGCATGGCCACCATGCCAGCCAGGCCGAGGCGCTGGAAGACACCGAGGTCTGCCTGATTCCGTATTCGCAGCTCACGCAGCTGGCCGCGCAGGGCAGCGGGCTGCAGCAGGTGGTGGGCCGGCTCATGAGCCGCGAGATCCTGCGCGAGCACAGCCTGATGATGCTGCTGGGCAGCATGAACGCCGAGGAGCGGCTGGCCGCCTTCCTGCTGAACCTGTCGCAGCGGCTGGCCGCGCGCGGCTACTCGGCCACCGAGTTCCACATGCGCATGTCGCGCGCCGAGATCGGCAGCTACCTCGGCATGAAGCTCGAGACGGTCAGCCGCAGCTTCTCGGCCTTCCAGGCGCAGGGCCTGCTCGAGGTGGACAAGCGGCATGTGCGCATCCTTGACATCGAGCGGCTCAAGCGGGTGTTCGAGCAGCGGGTGCACTGAGGGGATTGATCCATGTCAACCCCTGTCCTGGACAGCGCGGCACAGTCGGAGGCCATGAGCCATCCGACCGTGATCCCGCAGGACCTGCTGCAGCGCTTTGATGTGGCGGGGCCACGCTACACCTCGTATCCCACTGCCGACCGCTTCGTCGAGGCGTTCGGCGCGACCGACTACGCCGATGCGCTGCGCCAGCGCCGCGCAGGCCCGTCGGCCATCACCCAGCCGCTGTCGCTGTATGTGCATGTGCCGTTTTGCGAGTCGCTGTGCTACTACTGCGCCTGCAACAAGATCGTGACCAAGCAGCACGGCCGCGCCGCGCAGTACCTGCGGCTGCTGGAGCGCGAGATCGACCTGCACACCGAGATCCTGGGCATCAGCCAGCATGTGAGCCAGCTGCACCTGGGCGGCGGCACGCCCACCTTCCTGAGCGATGCCGAGCTGTCGCAGCTGATGGATGCGCTGCGCCGCAGCTTCGCGCTGGTGCCTGGTGGCGAGTATTCGATCGAGGTCGATCCGCGCACGGTGGATGTGCAGCGTCTGGAACATCTGCACCGGCTCGGCTTCAACCGCCTGAGCTTTGGCGTGCAGGACTTCGATGCCGAGGTGCAGAAGGCGGTGCACCGCATCCAGCCGGCAGAGCAGGTGTTCGCGCTGGTGCAGGAGGCGCGCCGCATCGGCTTCGAGTCGGTCAACGTCGACCTGATCTACGGACTGCCCAAGCAGACGCGAGAGTCCTTCGAGCGCACGCTGCGCCAGGTGCAGCAACTGCGCCCGGACCGCATTGCGCTGTATGCCTATGCGCACCTGCCCGAGCGCTTCAAGCCGCAGCGGCGCATCATCAGCGCCGACCTGCCGGGTGGCAGCGCCAAGCTCGGCATGCTGTCGCAGGCTCTGGCGGCCTTCATCAGCGCGGGCTATGTATACGTGGGCATGGACCACTTTGCGCTGCCCGCCGATGCGCTGGCGGTGGCCAAGCAGCAGGGCCGGCTGCACCGCAACTTCCAGGGCTACAGCACCCAGCCCGACTGCGACCTGATCGGCCTGGGCGTGTCGGCCATCGGTCGCATCGGCGCCACCTACAGCCAGAACGCCAAGACGCTGGAGGCCTATGCCGACCATCTGGAGCAGGGCCGCTTTCCGGTGGAGCGGGGCCTGGCCCTCAGCCGCGATGACCTGGCGCGCCGCGCGGTCATCATGGCGCTGATGTGCCAGGGGCAGCTGAGCTTCGAGCAGATCGAGCATGCCTGGCTGCTGAACTTCCGCGACTACTTTGCCGCCGAACTGGCCCTGCTGGCCGACCTGCAGAAGCAGGGCCTGGTGACGGTGGATGCGCATGGCATCAAGGTCACCGCCAGCGGCTGGTTCCTGGTGCGCGCGATTGCGATGGTGTTCGACCGCTACCTGCAGGCAGACCGCAACCGCGCGCGCTTCTCGCGCATCATCTGAACGCATTGGCGCCATGAGCCTGGCCTTCGCACTGACGGCACTGGTGATGGGCGTGGCCGGTGGGCCGCACTGCATCGCGATGTGCGGTGCGCCGTCGGCGGCGATCATCCACTTCCATCCGCAGCGGCCTGCATCAGGCGCACCGGCGGGGGCGATGTCTTCCGATGCGGGCTGTGCCTCAGCGCAGCGCGGCCTGCTGTTCCATCTGGGGCGCCTGAGCGGCTATGCGGGCCTCGGCGCGGTGGCGGGCGGCGCGGTGCAGGGGCTGGGCTGGATGGCCACGCAGTCGCAGGCGCTGCGCCCGGCCTGGACGCTGATGCACCTGGCGGTGCTGGCCTGGGGCCTGATGCTGCTGGTGCTGGCGCGCCAGCCGCTGTGGGTGCAAGGCGCGGGGCAGCGTGTGTGGCAGCGGGTGCGGCCCTTCACCGCCAGCGACCGCGGCGTGTGGGCCGCCGGCGCGATGTGGGCGCTGCTGCCGTGCGGCTTGCTGTATTCGGCGCTGCTGGTGGCCTCACTGTCGGGCGGGCCGCTGCGCGGCGCCATCAGCATGGCGATGTTCGGTGTGGGCAGCGCGTTGTCGCTGGCGGCCGGGCCGTGGCTGTGGCGTTGGCTGCGCGCGCACTTCGACCGCGCGCAGGCCAGTGACATCGGCACCCGCGCGGCCGGTGCGGTGCTGGCGGGCGCGGCGCTGTGGGCGCTGTGGATGGACTTCAGCGGGCGGCTGGCCGACTGGTGCGCCGCCTGAGTCAATCCAGCGTCACCGTCTGCAGATAGCAGGGCATCTGCACCGTCCAGCGCAGCTCGCGCTCGATACGCAGGCGCAGCGCGTCGGCGGCAGCCGGCTCGCCGTGGGTGATGAAGGTGCGACGCGGCACCTGCTTGGAGTGCCGCAGCCAGCCCATGATCTCCAGCGCATCCGCATGCGCCGACAGGTCGTCGAGCTGTTCCACCGTGGCGCGCACCGGCACGTCCTCACCGTGGATGCGGATGGTGGGTGCCCCCGCCGCCAGCGATGCCCCGCGCGTGCCGCCCGCCTGAAAGCCCGCCAGCACGATGGTGTTGCGCTTGTCGGGCGCGAAGGCCTTCAGGTGGTGCACCACGCGACCGCCGGTGGCCATGCCGCTGGCCGCGATGATCACCATCGGGCCCTTGCGTGCATTCAGGGCGCGCGATTCGTCCACCGACTCGATCACCGTGGCGGCATCCACCAGGTCGAAGCACTGCGATTCGCTCAGGCGCAGCTCGCGCCGGTGCTTCAGGTACACCTTGTTGGCGCTGGCAGCCATCGGGCTGTTCAGGTACACCGGCAGGTGGTGGATCACGCCCTGGTCCTTCAGCTGGCGGATGCAGTGCAGCAGCGACTGCGCGCGCCCGATCGCAAAGGCCGGGATCAGCACCACGCCGCCGCGCGCCGCCGTTCGGTTGATGATCTCGCCCAGCCGCGCCAGCGGATCGCTGCGCGGATGCAGCCGGTCGCCATAGGTGGACTCCACCACCAGGTAGTCGGCACCGTCCATCGCCATCGGCGCGCGCAGCACCAGATCATTCGGTCGACCGATGTCACCCGAGAACAGGATGGACCGCGTGCCGTTGTCGGGGCCCACGAACTCGATGCGCACGAAGGACGCGCCGGGCATGTGACCCGCAGGCTGCAGCAGCAGCCGCAAGCCGGGCGCCAGCTCCATCGTCTTGCCCCACGGCACCGCGTGCAAGTGCTTCAGGCAGGCCTGCGCGTCGTGGCGGGTGTACAGCGGCAGCGCGGGCGCGTGGCGGGTGAGCTGGTGGCGGTTGGCGAACTCGGCTTCTTCTTCCTGCAGGTGGCCCGAGTCGGGCAGCAGGATGCGGCACAGGTCGGCCGTGGCGGGCGAGCAGAACACCTGGCCGCGAAATCCGTTTTTCACCAGCAGCGGCAGGTAGCCGCTGTGGTCGATGTGCGCATGGGTCAGCACCACCGCACTCAGCGACGCCGGCTCCACCGGCAGGTCAGCCCAGTTGCGCAGCCGCAGCTGCTTCCAGCCCTGAAACAGGCCGCAGTCCACCAGCACGCGCGTGTCGCCGTGCGTCAGCAGGTACTTCGAGCCGGTGACGGTGTCGGTCGCGCCGAGGAACTGCAGGTCCATGGGTACCCCTTTGCAGGGGGATCATGGACCGCGCGTGGCGTCAGTCCTTGATCTGGCGCAAAAGCAGCTGCACCACATGGATGGCCTCGCGCTGCGCGCCGTCGGCGATCTGGTGGCGGCAGCTGGTGCCGTCGGCCACCACGATGGCGCCGGGCTCCTGGCGGATGGCCGGCAGCAGGCTCAGCTCGGCCATCTGCATCGATGCATCGGAGTGCTCGGCCTCGTAGCCGAAGCTGCCGGCCATGCCGCAGCAGCTGGTCTCGATCAGGCGCGGCTGCGCGCCGGGGATCAGCCGCAGCACCTCCAGCACCGGTGGCATGGCACCAAACGCTTTCTGGTGGCAGTGGCCGTGCACCAGCAGCGGCGCGTCCAGCGGCCTCAGCGAATCGGCCAGCGCCTGCAGTTGCCCGTCGCGCGCCTGCGCGGCCAGGAACTCTTCGACCAGCACCGCCTGCGCCGCCACCTGCTGCGCGGCGTCGCCCAGGCCGAGCGCCAGCGCTTCGTCGCGCAGGCTCAGCAGGCAGGACGGCTCCAGCCCGACGATGGGAATGCCGCGCTGCGCAAAGGGCTGCAGCGCCGCGACCAGCGCGCGCGCCTGCTCACGCGCCTGGTCCACCATGCCGGTGGCCAGATAGGTGCGGCCGCAGCACAGCGGCGCGCCGCGCCCGTCGTCGCGCGCGGCCACATGCACCGTGTAGCCGGCGCGCTGCAGCACGCGCACCGCGGCCTCCGCGTTGGCCGATTCGAAATAGCCGTTGAAGGTGTCGACGAACAGCACCACCGGCCGCGCGGCGGCCAGCACCTCGTCGCGGCTGGCGGTGGCCGGTGCGTCGCCATGGCGGCGGTTGAAGAAGTGGCGCGACTGCCAGTGCGGCAGGCTGCGGCCGGCGGCGATGCCCAGCCAGCGCTCGCCCAGCCGCGCCAGCCACGGCGCGCGGTTGCGCAGGTTCATCAGGCCCGCCAGCCGGCTGGCGTAGGGCGCATAGGCCGGCAGGTGCGCCACCAGCCGGTCGCGCAGGCTGTGGCCGTGGCGGCGCTTGTAGGCGTGGGTCGCCTCGATCTTCATCTTGGCCATGTCCACGCCGGTCGGGCATTCGCGCTTGCAGCCCTTGCAGCCCACGCACAGGTCCATCGCCTCGTGCACCGCCTCGCTGTCAAGGCCGGTATCGCCCAGCTGGCCCGAGAGCGCCAGGCGCAAGGTGTTGGCGCGCCCGCGGGTGAGGTGCTGCTCGTCGCGCGTGATGCGATAGCTCGGGCACATGGTGCCGGCGTCGAACTTGCGGCAGTGCCCGTTGTTGTTGCACATCTCCACCGCCTTGGCAAAGCCCTGCGCCGGGTCGCCGCCGGTACCGGGGGCGGTGGTCTTCTCGGTCACCGGGTCGTTCTGCACGTTCCACGCGCTCCAGTCGAGCGCGGGCTGCAGCGGGATCACGCGGTACGACGGCGAAAAGCGCATGAGGCGCGTGTCGTCCATGCGCGGCGGGTCGATGATGCGCTGCGGGCACAGCAGCCGCTCGGGGTCAAAGAGCTGCTTGATGCGCGCGAAGCCCTCGGTGATCTGCGGGCCGAACTGCCACGAGATCCACTCGCCGCGGCACAGCCCGTCGCCGTGCTCGCCGCTGTAGGCGCCGCGGTACTTGCGCACCAGCGCCGAGGCTTCTTCGGCAATGGCGCGCATGCGAGCGGCGCCGCCTTGCGGGCCGTCCTGGCGCATGTCGAGGATGGGGCGCACATGCAGTGTGCCGACCGACGCATGCGCGTACCAGGTGCCGCGCGTGCCGTGACGGCGGAACACCTCGGTCAGCGCGTCGGTGTATTCGGCCAGATGCTCCAGCGGTACCGCGCAGTCCTCGATGAAGCTCACCGGCTTGCCGTCGCCACGCAGGCTCATCATGATGTTCAGGCCCGCCTTGCGCACTTCCCACAGGTTCTTCTGCGGCGCCTCGTCGGCCATGTGGACCACGCTGCGCGGCAGGCCCAGATCCCCCATCAGCTCATCGAGCGCACGCAGGTGCGACGCCAGCGCGGTGCGGTCGGCGCCGGAGAACTCCACCAGCAGGATCGCGTCGGGCGAGCCGATCAGCGCGGTGCGCATGGTCGGCGCGAACGCCGGGTTCTTCAGCGCCAGCTCGATCATGGTGCGGTCCACCAGCTCGATGGCGCTCAGCGTGCCCGCACCGAGCTTCGCGATGTGCTGGGCCGCATCCATCGCCTGGTAGAAGCTCGCAAAGTTCACCACCCCCAGCACCTTGGCGCGCGGCAGTTCGCTCAGGCGCAGCGTCAGCGAACGCGTCATCGCCAGCGTGCCTTCGCTGCCCACCAGCAGGTGCGCCAGGTTCACCGCGCCGTCGCTGCTGTACGGGCGCTCGTTCTGGTTGCAGAAGATGTCGAGGTTGTAGCCGGCCACACGGCGCAGCACCTTGGGCCAGTGCTGCTCGATCTGCGGGTGCAGGGCGTGTGCCAGGTCGCGCACCGCTTCGCCAATGGCGCGCGCGCGGCCCGTCGCATCTTCGAAGCGGCCAAAGCGGTGCAGCTCGCCGTCGATGGTCCAGGCCTGCGCGCCGAGCACGTTGTGCACCATGTTGCCGTAAGCAACGCTGCGGCTGCCGCACGAGTTATTCCCCGCCATGCCGCCGAGCGTGGCCTGCGCGCTGGTGGACACATCCACCGGGTACCACAGGCCGTGGGGCTTGAGCTGCGCATTCAGGTGATCGAGCACCAGGCCCGGCTCGACCTCGGCGCGGCGCTCGGCCACGTCGACCTCGAGCACGCGGCGCATGTGGCGCGAGTGGTCGATGACGAGGCCCGCGCCCACCGTCTGCCCGCACTGGCTGGTGCCGCCGCCGCGCGGCACGATCGGCACGCGCAGGCTGCGGCAGATGTCCAGCGCCGCGCGCACATCGTCGGCGCCCTGCGGCACGAACACGCCCACCGGCATCACCTGGTAGATCGACGCGTCGGTGGCATAGCGGCCGCGGTCGGCGGCGCTGAACAGCACCTCGCCCCGGGTGTGCGTGCGCAACTCGCGGGCCAGTTGGCCACTGGTTTCGTTGCCCAGGCGTGCCGCCTGTTCGTAGGCGGCAGCGCCGGCGGCGATCGGTTGGGGCAGGGGGGCGTTCATGCGGCAGCGTTCACGGAAGAGGTGGGGGATGCCTTCGACGGTCGGTCTTGTTCGACCTTTTCGCTCTGTTCGATCTGCTCGATCACCACGTCGCGCTTGTGCTGCAGGTGCTGCACAAGCAGGGCACGCAGCGCGGCGCCGTCGCGTGATTCAAGGGCGGCGACCATGCGCTCGTGCTCCTGCACCGCGCGGCGCCACTTGTCTTCGTCCTGGTTGGACCGGAAGCGCAGCGCCTGCAGCCGCGCATTGACCTGCTGGTACACCTGCGTGAGCACCGGGTTGCGCGCCGCGGCGTTGATGGCAGCGTGAATGCGCGCATTCAGCCGGTAGTAGGCCGAGAGGTCGCGCCGCGTCCACGCCGCCATCATCTCGAAGTGCAGGGCACGGATTTCGTCGAGCTCACCGGGCGTGATGCGCGCCGCGGCCAGCTCGCCCGACAGCGCCTCCAGGCCCGCCATCACCTCGAAGGTGTGGCGCACATCGTCCACCGACAGCCGCACCGCGATCGCGCCGCGGTTGGGCAGCAGCTCCACCAGGCCTTCGGTGGCCAGCATCTTGATGGCCTCGCGCAGCGGGGTGCGCGACACCGCCAGCGTGTCGCACAGGGCGCGCTCGAGCAGCTTGTCGCCGGGCGCGATCTCGCCTTCCACCAGCATGCGGCGCAACTGCTGCGCCACCTGCTCGTGCAGGCGCCCGGCACCCGGGGAGGCTTCGGTTTCAACCGTTTGCATTCAGATTTCCAACTGCTTTGACCCGGGATTCTAGGGGAGTCACCGTTGACAAACCAGTTTTGCATGCAAAAATTGGGGCCATCATGCTGACCACCGACTTCCACCCCACCGGCCGCCACTTCCTGCAGATCCCGGGCCCCTCGCCGGTGCCCGAGCGGGTGCTGCGCGCGATGAGCCTGCCCACCATCGACCACCGCGGCCCCGAGTTCGGCGCGCTGGGCCTGAAGGTGCTGCGCGACCTGCAGCAGGTGTTCCAGACCCGTCACCCGGTGATGGTCTACCCCGCGTCCGGCACCGGCGCGTGGGAGGCGGCGCTGGCCAACGTGCTGAGCCCCGGCGACCACGTGCTGATGTACGAGACCGGGCACTTCGCCTTCTTGTGGAACCGGCTGGCGGTGCGCCTGGGCCTGAAGACCGAGGTGCTGTCGCTGCCCGGCTCCGAGCACGGCGTGCCGACGGGCTGGCGCCGCGGCGTGCAGGCCGACCTGATCGGCGAGCGGCTGCGCGCCGACACGCAGCACAGCATCAAGGCGGTGTGCGTGGTGCACAACGAAACCTCCACCGGCGTGACCAGCGACATCGCTGCGGTACGCCGCGCGATCGACGCTGCCGGCCACCCGGCGCTGCTGCTGGTCGATTCGATCTCGGGCCTGGCCGCGGCTGACTACCGGCACGACGAGTGGGGCGTGGACGTCACCATCAGCGGCTCGCAAAAGGGCCTGATGCTGCCGCCGGGCATGAGCTTCAACGCGCTGTCGCCCAAGGCGATCGAGGCCAGCAAGGCCTCGCGCATGCCGCGCTCGTTCTGGGCCTGGGACGAGATCATCGAGATGAACAAGACGGGCTACTGGCCCTACACGCCCAACACCAACCTGATGTACGGCCTGAGCGAGGCCTGCGACATGCTGCTCGACCCGCAGCACGGCGGCCTGCCGGCCACCTTTGCGCGCCACCAGCGCTGGGCCGAGGGCGTGCGCCGCGCGGTGCGCGCCTGGGGGCTGGAGATCCAGTGCGCCGACGCGCAGGTGTATTCGCCCATCCTCACCGGCGTGATCGTGCCCGAGGGCGTCGACGCCGATGCGGTGCGCAAGCTCATCCACGAGCGATTTGACTGCTCGCTGGGCACCGGCCTGGGCAAGGTCAAGGGCCGCATGTTCCGCATCGGCCATCTGGGCGACACCAACGACCTCACGCTGATGGGTGCGCTGGCGGGTGTGGAGATGGGCCTGAAGCTCGCGGGCGTCAAGCTCGCCGGCTCGGGCGTGCAGGCCGCGATGGACTGGTTTGCCGCGCATCCGGCGCCGGTCGCGCTGCGCCAGGCGGCCTGAGCACAGCGCATCCAATCATCCTTTTCAGCGAACAACGAACCACAAACCACAAGGAGACACCGATGAAACGCCGCACCTTCGTGCAAGCCGCCGCTGCCGGCGCCGCCACCCTTTCCGCCCCCATGCTGCAGGCGCAGACGCTGCCTTCGGGGCCGGTGCGCATCGTGGTCGGCTTTCCGCCGGGCGGAGGTACCGATGCGCTGGCCCGCGTGGTCGCGCAAAAGCTGTCGGACATGTGGAAGCTGTCGATCGTCATCGAGAACCGCGCGGGCGCGGCCGGCGTGATTGCCGCCGACTTCGTGAGCAAGCAGGCCGGTGACGGCAACACGCTGCTGATGGCGCACATCAACAGCCATGCGCTGGCACCGGCCATGGGCAGCAAGCTCAGCTACGACGTCGAGCGCGACTTCGTGCCGATCAGCATGGTGGGCGTCACGCCCAACATCCTGATCTGCAACGCCGACCAGCCCGCGAAAAACGTGAAGGACCTGGTCGATCTGTGCAAGAAGAACCCGGGCCGCATCAGCTTCGCGTCCGCCGGAGGCGGCTCGGCGCAGCACTTTGCGCTCGAGATGTTCAAGCAGCAGGCCGGCATCTTCGCCTTGCACGTGCCCTACCGCGGCTCGGGCCCCGCCATCACCGACCTGATCGGCGGGCAGGTCAACTACTGCTTCGAGACCATGACCTCGGCCACGCCCCACATCAAGAGCGGCAAGGCGATCGCGCTGGCCCAGACGCGCCTGAAGCGCGCCAAGGGTCACCCCACGGTGCCGACGATGGACGAGTCGGGCTTCAAGGGCTTCGAGGCCACCGTGTGGTACGGCCTGATGGGCCCGGGCAAGATGCCGCGCGCGATGGCCCAGCGCATGAACGACGACATCAACAAGGTGATGGCGATGCCGGACGTGCAGGAGAAGATGGATCAGTTCGGCGCCGAGGACGGCGGCGGCTCGATCGAGAAGTTCAGCGCCTTCATCAAGGCCGAGCAGCAGAAGTGGGCGGTGGTGGCCAAGGCGGCCAACATCCGGCCGGATGCCTGA
>JBDLRH010000007.1:0-14117 GCA_039800165.1 Pseudomonadota bacterium | reverse complement strand
CCAGCGTCTTCAGCGCGATCGTGATGCAGGCCACCACCACCGAGATGCGCAGCAGGGTCTGCGGGCTCAGGGTGCCTTGCGTGCGCGCTGCGGCCGACTTGTCCATCGATTGATTGTGCCGTGGCGGGGTGGGCGCAGGTCGCTCGGATTGCGTTGGCGCTGGGTCGCTCGATGCTGCGACTCATTTGCTCAGGTCGCTTGGGCGCCAGCGGCAACCGGGCACCCCGTGAAGCGAAGTCAAGGAGGAGGACCGGCGCCAGCCGGTCCGGGGGACATGAGCGCAACGGGGTGCCCGGTCGCCGCCGCCCCCTCCGGAGCACAAACACGCAGCGCGCGCCCCAATCCCGCAGCGCCCAGGAAGATCAGCCCAGCGTCACCCGCGCAAACTTCCGCTTGCCCACCTGCACCACATAGGTACCGGCAGCCAGCTTGAGCCCCTTGTCGCTGATGGCCGAAGAATCGACGCGCACCCCGCCGCCGTCGATCAGGCGGTTGGCCTCGCTGCTCGACGGCGCCAGGCCAGCGGCCTTCAGCAGCGCAGCGATGCCCATCGGCGCGCCATCGGCCAGCGACAGCGACACCTCGGGGATCTCATCGGGCACGCCGCCGCGCGAGCGGTTGACGAAATCCTGCTCGGCCGCATCGGCCGCCGCGGCGCTGTGAAAGCGCGTGGTGATCTCCTTGGCCAGCATCACCTTGGCGTCCTTGGGATTGCGGCCGCCCTCCACTTCCTTCTTCAGCGCCGCGATCTCGGCCTCGCTGCGGAAGCTCAGCAAGGTGTACCAGCGCCACATCAGGTCGTCGCTGATCGACAGCACCTTGGCGAACATGGTGTTGGCGTCTTCGCTGATGCCCACGTAGTTGTTCTTGGACTTGGACATCTTGTCCACGCCGTCCAGGCCCTCGAGCAGCGGCATCGTCAGGATGCACTGCGGCTCCTGGCCGTATTCCTGCTGCAGGTGGCGACCCACCAGCAGGTTGAACTTCTGGTCGGTGCCGCCGAGCTCCAGGTCGCTCTTCAGGGCCACCGAGTCGTAGCCCTGCATCAGCGGGTACAGGAACTCGTGCACGCTGATCGAGCGCCCCTCGCGAAAGCGCTTGCTGAAGTCGTCGCGCTCCATCATGCGCGCCACGGTGTACTTGGCTGCCAGCTGGATCATGCCGCGCGCACCCAGCGGGTCGCTCCACTCGCTGTTGTATCGAATCTCGGTCTTGGCCGGGTCCAGCACCAGGCTGGCCTGGCGGTAGTAGGTCTGCGCGTTGGCCTCGATCTGCTCGCGGGTGAGCGGCGGGCGGGTGCTGTTGCGGCCCGAGGGGTCGCCGATCATGGTGGTGAAGTCGCCGATCAGGAAGATCACCTGGTGGCCCAGGTCCTGCAGCTGGCGCATCTTGTTGAGCACCACCGTGTGGCCCACGTGGATGTCGGGCGCGGTCGGGTCCAGACCGAGCTTGATGCGCAGCGGCACCCCGGTGGCCGCGGAGCGGGCCAGCTTGCGTACCCACTCGTCTTCGGGGATCAGTTCCTCGCAGCCGCGGCGGGTAACGGCCAGCGCCTCGCGCACCCGCTCGGTGACCGGAAAATTTGTTACAGAAGCTTGCGTCATCAGGGTTTTGTCCAGAGCCGCGGCGCCGTCCCCATGGCTATACTCACCGCCTTTCGAAGCGCCGGATTGTAGAAGGCGCCACCCGCGCTGCCGGCCCGACCGGGCAGCGCGACGACGACGATGCACACGAGGGACCGCGAGTGACCGACGCCTGGACAGCTGCCGGAATCGATGCCGTGTCGCGCATGGGCGCGACGCTGCGCCGCCATCCGCGCCGCGTCGCGGCTGCCGTGGCCTCCTTCCTCGCGTTCGGTGGATCGGTTGCCTTCGCGGTTGCCAACTACGCGCCCGACGCCGCGCTGATGCCGGTGCGCACCGTGGTGGAGGCGGTCGAGCCGCTGCCGCTGCAAGGCCAGATCGACGCGCTGGAATCGCACTCGCTGCGCCTGCATCGCTTTGATGTGGTGCGCTCTACCGACACCGCCGACACCCTGCTGCGCCGCCTGGGCATCGCCGACCTGCAGGCGGCCGCCGTGCTGCGCGCCGACCCGGGCTTTCGCACCCAGGTGCTGGGCCGACAGGGCCGCACCGTCACCGCCGAAGCCGACGACAGCAACCGCCTGCTGCGCCTGAGCGTGCGCAGCCTGATCGACGACGATTCGCGCCAGTTCCGCCGCTGGGTCTTCGAGCGCAATGGCGACAGCCTCACCTCGGGCTTCAACACCCGCCTGGAGGTCGCGCCGCTGACGGCATCGGTGCAAATCGGCAGCGGCACCATCCGCACCTCGCTGTTTGCAGCCACCGACGAGTCGCGCATCCCCGACTCGGTGGCGGTGCAGCTGGCCGAAATCTTCTCCGGCGACATCGACTTCCATCGCGCGCTGCGCAAGGGCGACCGCTTCAGCGTGGTCTACGAGACGCTCGAGGCCGATGGCGAGCCGCTGCGTGCAGGCCGCGTGCTGTCGGCCGAGTTCGTGAACAACGGCAAGACCTACCAGGCGATGTGGTTCCAGGAGCCCGGCAAGAAGGGCGGCTACTACACGCTCGACGGCCAGAGCCTGCGCCGCGCCTACCTGGCCTCGCCGCTGGAGTTTTCGCGCGTGAGCAGCGGCTTCAAGATGCGCTTCCACCCGATCCTGCAAACCTGGCGGGCGCATCTGGGCGTGGACTACGCCGCACCCACCGGCACGCCGGTGCGGGTGGTCGGCGACGGCGTGGTCGAGTTCGCCGGCGCGCAGGGCGGCTTTGGCAACGTGGTGTACGTGCGCCATGCCAACAACCACACCACGGTGTACGCGCACCTCAGCAAGATCAACGTGCGCAAGGGCCAGAGCGTGAGCCAGGGCCAGAACATCGGCGCGGTGGGCGCCACCGGCTGGGCCACCGGCCCGCACCTGCATTTCGAGTTCCGCGTCAACGGCCGCCACCAGGACCCGATGACGATCGCGCGTCAGGCCGAGGCCGTGCCGGTGTCCGCCGCCGCACGCCCGGCCTTCGATGCCGCTGCGCAGGGCCAGCGCACCGCGCTGGCATCGGCTGCCAGCGTGCAGTTCGCCTCGGTCGAGTAAGCCGCCGGGCGCGGCACACGCTGCCCGGCCCCGTCCTTGCGCACACACCCCGGGTTCATGTCGGACCTCTTCATCGGCCTGATGTCCGGCACCTCGCTGGACGGCGTCGATGGCGTGATCGCCCGCCTCGATGTCCGACCCGAGGTGCTGGCGCATGCAGCACTGCCCTTGGATGCCGCGCTGCGCGCCGGGCTGCTGGCGCTCAACCGCAGCGGCGCCGACGAGCTGCACCGCGCGGCCCTTTGCGCCAATGCGCTGGCGCGCCGCTACGCCGACGTGGTGCAGATGCTGCTGACGCAAGCCGGCCTGCGCGCCAGCGACATCGCCGCCATCGGCGCGCACGGCCAGACAGTGCGGCATCAGCCCGGCCGGCACGACGGCACCGGCTACACGCTGCAGCTCAACGCGCCGGCGCTGCTGGCCGAGCTTTCGGGCATCTGCGTGGTGGCCGACTTCCGCAGCCGCGATGTGGCTGCCGGTGGCCAGGGCGCGCCGCTGGCGCCGTTCTTCCATCGCGCCTTCTTCGGTGCGGCCGGGCACGCGGTGGGCGTGCTCAACCTGGGCGGGATCGCCAACCTCACGGTGCTGGCGCACGGGCGGCCCCTCAGCGGTTTTGACTGCGGGCCGGCCAACGCACTCATGGACGGCTGGTGCGAGCGCCACACCGGCCAGCCCTTCGACCGCGATGGCGCCTGGGCCGCATCCGGGCAGGTGAACGAGCCTCTGCTGGCCGCGCTGCTGGCCGAGCCCTTCTTTGCTGCACCGCCACCCAAGAGCACCGGGCGCGAACTGTTCCACGCCGCTTGGCTGGACGCGCATCTGGTGGGTGGGGCGGGTGGGGCCACCGCGCTGCGCCCGCAGGATGTGCAGGCAACGCTGGCCGAGCTGACCGCCCGCGCCTGCGCGGCCGACCTCAAGCGTGCCGCGCCCGACGCGCGCGAGCTGGTGGTGTGTGGCGGCGGCGCCTTCAATGCGCACCTGATGCGCCGCCTGCAGGCGGCCCTGCCGGGGGTGCACGTGGTCTCGTCAGCGCAGCGTGGCCTGCCGCCGCAGCAGGTGGAGGCCGCGGCCTTTGCGTGGCTGGCGCGCGCCGCGCTGAAGGGCGAGGCGCTGGACCTGCAAAGCACCACGGGCGCCCGAGGCGCCCGTGTGCTGGGTGCGATCTACCCGGCTTGAGCCGGGCGCCGCGGGGTGCTGCGTCAGACCGAGAAGCTCGATCCGCAGCCGCAGGTGGTGGTGGCGTTCGGGTTCTTGATGACGAACTGCGCGCCCTGCAGGTCTTCCTTGTAGTCGATCTCGGCGCCCACCAGGTACTGGTAGCTCATCGCATCGATCAGCAGCGAGACGCCGTTCTTCGTCATCACCGTATCGTCGTCGTTGGCGATCTCGTCAAAGGTGAAGCCGTACTGGAAGCCGGAGCAGCCGCCGCCCTGCACGAACACGCGCAGCTTGAGCTCGGGGTTGCCCTCCTCTGCGATCAGGTCAGCCACCTTGGCCGCCGCGCTGTCGGTGAACAGCAGCGGATCGGGCATCTGGGGTGCGGCTTCTGCGGTGGTTTGGGCAAGGGCACTCATGGCAAGTTCCTTCAAAGGGGCCGTAATAGTACAGCGATTCGGTCGGAAATCCGCTTCAGCGGTTGTTTGCCGCCAGCGTCAGTAGGGGCTTTTCGGTGTCCGACGGCTTCATCTGTCCGGAGATGAGGGCACCCTGGTGCATTTCGAGGGCGGCGTAGTGCACATCGCCCTCGATGCGCGCCTTGGGTTGCAGTTCCAGCAGGCTGCGGCTGTGCACCGGCCCGATCACGTGGCCATTGATCACCACATGGTCGGCCTCGATCTGGCCTTGCACCGTGGCCGATTCGGAGATCACCAGCAGGCTGGGCCGGTCGGGGTTGGCGCGGATGTGGCCGGCCACCACGCCGTCGATGCGCAGGCCGTCCTAGAACGACAGGTCGCCGTCGATGCGGCTGCCCGGGCCGATCAGGCTCTTGATGGCGGGCTGGGACTTCTTGCCGAACATGGTGACTCCTGATGCGATGGCTGCCAGCGGATGCTGCAGGCGGTAGGGTCAGAGCCGGATGCTCTGCACCGCGCGGACGGCGCTGCCTTCGAGCACGCGCACCGTCAGGTTTTTTACCACGACCTGCGCCGGCAGGTCGACCACGCCGTCGATGCGGCGGTACTGGCGCAATTGCAGCGCCTCGGGGCCGGCGGGCAGCGCCTGCGTCCAGGGCTTGCCGGCCTGCGTGCCCGACAGCACCAGTTCGAGCCGGCCGTTGAACTCGGCCGGGCTGCGTGCTGACTGCATCACCAGCACCTGCCACTTGAGCTGCTGCGGCGTCACCAGCTCGGCCTGCAGGCCGCGCACCGCCACGCCCGGCGTGCCGCTGGACGGAATCAGCCGCTCGAAAAAGCCGAGGTCGTCGCGCAGCGAGCGGTTCTCGTCTTGCAGCTGGCGCACCTGCGCGGCCAGCTTGTCCTGCGCGGCCTTCTCCATCGTCAGCAGGCTGGCGGCGGTGTCGGCCTGCGAGCGTGCCTTGTCGCGCTCAGCGCGCAGCGTGGCCACCTGGCCCTGCAACTGCACGAGTTCGTCACGCGCACCGTCGTCGATGCCCGCCAGGTCCTTGCCGAGCTCGAAGGCCCACAGCGCAATCGCCGCGCAAAAGCCCAGCACCACTGCCATCAGCACCCAGCGCAGCGGCCAGGGCAGCGCACTGCGCACCGCCATGCGTGGCGCGCTGATGGTCAGCCGGCGGCGCAGGAGCTTCAGGCGCATGGGGCGGGCAAGCGGATGAGGGGAGCGCACCAAAGCAAAACCGCCCCGAAGGGCGGTCTTGACATCAGCGCTTGGAGAACTGCTTGCGGCGACGTGCCGAATGCAGACCCACTTTTTTGCGCTCCACCTCGCGGGCGTCGCGGGTGACGAAACCGGCAGCGCTCAGGGTGGGCTTGAGGTTCGCGTCGTAGTCGATCAGGGCGCGGGTGATGCCGTGGCGGGTGGCACCGGCCTGGCCGGATTCACCGCCGCCGTGCACGTTGACCTGGATGTCGAAGGTCTCGACATGGTTGGTCAGCACCAGCGGCTGCTTGGCGATCATGATCGAGGTCTCGCGGCCAAAGTACTCCTGGATGTCTTTGCCGTTGACCGTGATCTTGCCGGAGCCCTTCTTCAGGAACACGCGCGCGACGCTCGATTTGCGACGGCCGGTTCCGTTGTTCCATTCACCAATCATCGTGTGGCTCCTCAGATGTCCAGCGGCTTGGGCTGCTGCGCGGTGTGCGGATGCTCTGCGCCGCCGTACACCTTGAGCTTCTTGATCATGGCGTAGCCCAGCGGGCCCTTGGGCAGCATGCCCTTGACCGCCTTCTCGAGCGCGCGGCCGGGGTGCTTGGCCTGCATGTCGCGGAAGTTGGTGGCCTTGATGCCGCCCGGGAAGCCCGAGTGGCGGTAGTACATCTTGTCAAGCGGCTTGGCGCCGGTGACGCGCAGCTTGGCTGCATTGACGACGACGATGAAGTCGCCGGTATCGACGTGAGGCGTGTAAATGGCCTTGTGCTTGCCGCGCAGACGGAGGGCAACTTCGCTGGCTACCCGTCCGAGGACCTTGTCGGTCGCGTCAATCACAAACCACTCGTGCTTCACGTCAGCGGGTTTTGCGCTGAACGTAGTCATGAGTTTTCCTGGTTTGCCGGCCCTACTCCACGGTCGGTGCGCCTCTGGTGGGCGCCTCTTAGGTGGTTCAACATGGCTTCGCCGCGGGGCCATGAAATCGCTGCGAAGCCCGCCATTATACGAAGTCTGCCCCCGCTGCGGCGGCTGCCGGGTACCATGCCGCATGTTCAGCTACCGCCACGCCTTCCATGCCGGCAACCATGCCGACGTGCTCAAGCACACCGCGTGGATCGCGCTGCTGCGCTACCTGATACAAAAAGACGCGGCGCTGGCGGTCATCGACACCCATGCAGGCGCCGGCGTGTATAAGCTGGATGGAGAGCAAGCACTCACTAGCGGAGAGGCCGCTGACGGCATCGGCCGATTGCTGGACCTGCCTGCCGACGCCGCGGCCACCATGGCGCCGGCGCTGGCCGACTACCTGGAGGTGGTGCGCGGCTTCAACCGCAGCCGCATCAGTATCTACCCCGGTTCGCCCTTCATCGCGCAGCGGCTGGTGCGCGGGCACGATCGCCTGAAGCTGTTCGAACTGCACCCGACCGACGCCCGCGCGCTGGACCGCCATGTGGCCGACCTGCGGGCCGGGCGGCAGGTGGCGGTGCTGCGCGAAGACGGCTTCGAGCACCTGAAGAAGTTCCTGCCGCCGCCCTCGCGCCGCGCGCTGGTGCTGATCGACCCCAGCTACGAGATCAAGACCGACTACGCGCGGGTGCAGACGCTCATGGCGGACGCACTCAAGCGCTTTCCCACCGGCACCTATGTGGTGTGGCATCCGATCATCGCGCGGCCCGAGGCGCACGACCTGCCGCGGCGCCTGCGCACCCTGGCGACCCGGCTGCAGCGGCCCTGGCTGTGGGCCACGCTCACGGTGAAGTCGGGCAAGCGGGCCCAGGGCCTGCCGGCCAGCGGCCTGTTCATCGTCAATCCGCCGCACACCCTGGCCGCCAGCCTGCGCGAGGCGCTGCCGCAGATGGCCAAGTGGCTGGCGCAGGACGACACCGCCGACTGGCAGCTGGAAACCGATCCGAAAAATTAACCGACCGATCGGTCGGTTAATGGATATACTTGCCGCTGGCGGCGCAGCGCTGCCCCTCACAGGAGACCTGCATGTACACCCAGGCGATGGATATTCCCGACGGCCAGCCCGCAGCGCTGAAGCCGGTTCCGAAGGACATCAACGCAGCCGAGGCCGAGCTGCAAAAGCGCTTTGATGCGCGCATCGACGCCGACGGCCGCATCGAGCCGCAGGACTGGATGCCCGAGGCTTATCGCAAGACGCTGGTGCGCCAGATCAGCCAGCATGCGCATTCCGAGATCGTCGGCATGCTGCCCGAGGGCAACTGGATCAGCCGCGCGCCCAGCTTGAAGCGCAAGGCCATCCTGATCGCCAAGGTGCAAGACGAAGGCGGCCACGGCCTGTACCTGTACAGCGCGGCCGAGACGCTGGGCACCAGCCGCGACCAGATGTTCGACGCGCTGCACACCGGCAAGGCCAAGTACAGCTCGATCTTCAACTACCCCACGCTCAACTGGGCCGATGTGGGCGTGATCGGCTGGCTGGTGGACGGCGCGGCGATCATGAACCAGATCCCCCTGTGCCGCTGCAGCTACGGCCCATACGCCCGCGCGATGGTGCGGGTGTGCAAGGAAGAAAGCTTCCACCAGCGCCAGGGCTACGAATCGCTGCTGCAGATGATGAAGGGCACGCAGGCACAGAAGGACATGGTGCAGGACGCGGTGAATCGCTGGTGGTGGAAGTGCCTGGCGATGTTCGGGCCGCCGGATGCCGACAGCCCCAACAGCGCGCAGGGCATGCGCTGGGGCATCAAGCGGCTGACCAACGACGAGCTGCGCCAGAAGTTTGTGGACGCCACCGTGCCGCAGGCGCAGGTGCTGGGCGTGACGCTGCCCGACCCCGAGCTGAAGTGGAACGAGGAGCGCGGCCACTGGGACTTTGGCGCCATCGACTGGGACGAGTTCTGGAACACGGTCAACGGCAACGGCCCGTGCAACAAGGAGCGCCTGGCCACCCGCGTGAAGGCCTGGAACGACGGCGCGTGGCTGCGCGATGGCGCCCTGGCGCACGAAGCCAAGCAACGCGCCCGCACCATGAAGGAGGCCGCATGAGCAACACCGCACCTGCATTGAAAGAGTGGCCGCTGTGGGAAGTCTTCATCCGCAGCAAGCAGGGCCTGGAGCACAAGCACTGCGGCAGCCTGCACGCGGCCGACGCGCGCCAGGCGCTGCAGATGGCGCGTGATGTCTACACCCGCCGCCAGGAAGGCGTGAGCATCTGGGTGGTGCCCTCGGCGCAGATCACCGCCAGCGAGCCCGACGACAAGGCCGAATTCTTCGAGCCGATGGGCGACAAGATCTATCGCCACCCGACCTTCTACGAGATCCCTGACGAAGTGGGGCACATGTGATGGATGCCGCGATCGCAGCCCCGAGCGCAGCGCAGGACCGCTCCAAGCCAGCGAGCGCCCCCTCGGGGGGCAGCGCACCACACGCAGTGGGAAGCGTGGGGGCCAACTATTTATTGCATCTGGCCGACAACGCGCTGGTGCTGGGCCAGCGCAACGCCGAGTGGTGCGGCCACGGGCCCATCCTCGAAGAAGATATCGCGATGGCCAACATCAGCCTCGACCTGGTCGGACAGGCGCGGCTGCTGTACCAGGAGGCCGCACGCCGCATCGGCGGCGAGGCCACCGAAGACACGCTGGCCTACTTTCGCGACGCGCCCGAGTTCCGCAACTACACGCTGCTGGAGCTGCCGCACCGCGTGGGCCTGGTGGGCTATGCGCAAAGCGACATCGATTACTCGGTGACGCTGGTGCGCAACTTCCTGTACGGCAGCCTGATGGTGATGGTGTGGGATGCGCTGCAACGCTCGAGCGATGAAGCGCTGGCTGCCATCGCCGCCAAGTCGCTTAAGGAAGCCAAGTACCACCTGCGCCACGCGAGCGACTGGATGGTGCGCCTGGGTGACGGCAGCGAGGATTCGCATGCGCGCATGCAGGCGGCACTCGATCACCTGATGCCCTACACGCAGGAGTTCTGGGCCGCGAGCGAACTGGAGTCACAGGCGGTGGCCACAGGCGCGGCGGTGGATGTGCCCGCGCTGCGCACGGCATGGGATGCGCTGGTGAACGAGGTGCTGGCCGAGGCCACACTCAAGCGCCCGGCCCTGCCTGCGGGCTACATCACCCAAGGCAAGACCGGCATTCATTCCGAGCACCTGAGCTACCTGCTCGGCGAAATGCAGGGCCTGGCACGCGCGCACCCCGGCGCGCAGTGGTAAGGCAGTGAGTGCAGCTGTGAGCACCCCTGCGGCCACAGACCCGCTGGCGCAGCGCGCGTGGCACGCGCTCGAGTCGGTGCCCGACCCGGAGATTCCGGTGGTGTCGATCCGCGAGCTCGGCATCCTGCGCGAGGTGCGCGAGCATGCCGATGGGTCGGGGGTGGAAGTCGTGATCACGCCCACCTACAACGGCTGCCCGGCGATGGAGCAGATCACCGACGACGTGCACGCCGCGCTGGCGGCACACGGCATTGCCGGCTCGGTGGTGACGCAGCTCGCACCCGCATGGACCACCGACTGGATCGGCCCCGAGGCGCGCGAGAAGCTGCGTCGCTACGGCATCGCGCCGCCGCAGCCCACATCCTGCGGCAGTGCGCCGTCAACAGAGAGTGCGGCGGGCAGCGCGCAGGTGCTGCAGTTCGCACCCCGTCGCAACGCACGCGCTGAACCGATCGCCTGCCCGCTGTGCGGCTCGCACAACACCACCGAAACCTCGCACTTTGGCTCGACCGCATGCAAGGCGCTGATGCGTTGCCTGGATTGCCTTGAGCCCTTCGATTACTTCAAGCCGTACTGAATCGAGCTGCCGTGGCGGCAGTCACACAACTTCTGGCGCAACCACCATGGCCACCACCCCGTCTTCTGCTCCCCGCTTCCATCCGCTGACCGTCTCGCGCGTCGAGCCCGAGGCGGCGGGCGCCGTGGCCATCGGCCTGGCGGTGCCGGCCGAGCTGCGCGATCGCTTTGCATTCGAGCCGGGACAGTTCCTGACGCTGCGCGCCACCATCGATGGCCAGGACGTGCGGCGCAACTACTCCATCAGCAGCCCGCGCAGCCTGCTGGCGCGTCGCGGCGAACTGGAAGTGGGCATCCGCCCGGTGGAAGGTGGCGTGTTCTCCAACTGGGCGGCCACGCAGATCCAGCCCGGCCAGACGCTGCAGGTGATGCCGCCCGATGGCCGCTTCACCGTGAAGAAGGCACGCGCCATCCACCGCGTAGGCTTTGCAGCGGGCTCGGGCATCACGCCCATCCTGTCGATCATGGCCAGCACGCTTGAGGAGCAGCCGCATTCGAAGTTCACCCTGGTCTACGGCAACCGGCGCATGTCCAGCGTGATGTTCAACGAGGCGCTGCAAGACCTGAAGGACAAATACCGCGACCGCCTGACGCTGATCCACATCCTGTCGCGCCAGGCGCAAGAGGTGCCGCTGCTCGAAGGCCGGCTGGATGCCGACAAGGTCAAGGCCATCGTCGCGGCGCTGCTGCCGGCAGCCAGCATGGACGAGGTGTTCATCTGCGGCCCCGAGGCGATGATCAGCGCCACCGAGGCCGCGCTGCGCGAGGTGGGCGTACGCCCCGACCGCATCTACAGCGAGCGCTTCACCTCGCCCACGCTGGAGCAGATGCCTGCCGAGCAGCGCAAGAGCGTGGTGCTGGGCAAGCCGGCCACCGACGCCGGCGCGGTGCGGCTGACCGTGGTGCTGGACGGCAAGCAGCACGAGATGAGCATGCAGCCCGAGGCGCATGTGCTCGACGTGGCCCTGAACGCGGGCCTGGACCTGCCCTACTCGTGCAAGGCCGGTGTGTGCTGCACCTGCCGCGCCAAGGTGATCGAGGGCCAGCTGCACATGGACCGCAACTTCACGCTGGAGCAGTGGGAAGTGGACCAGGGCTTCGTGCTGACCTGCCAGGCGCGGCCGCTCACGCCTGCCGTCAAGCTGAGCTACGACGAGCGCTGAAATTGCGCCGCCGCTGCGCGGCACTTTTTCATGCGGACGTCACGGCTTTGGCTTATGGTGCGCGGTGCATGGCCTGCACCCGCTTCACGCCTCCCCTTGCTTCGGTTGAACCGCTGACAAGCAGCGCCGGCCGCACCGACGCGTGGCTGGGCGATGGGCGTTTGGCCCTTCCTGAAGACGCGACGCGCCGGCGCTGGCTCCGATCAGCACTCGGTGCGCTGCTGCCCCTGGGCGTCGCCGCCACGCTGCCGGGTTGCGCGCTGCTGGGCATCGAGCCCGATGAAGCCACCGAGCCGCCGCTGCGCGTCGAAGACCTGAGCGATAGCGACTGGGCGCGCGCCTCGCGTCTGGTTGCAGGCGAGCCGCAGTGGCTGCATCTGCGCTTTCGCGGCCGCAAGCCCACCCGCTACAGCGCCTCGACGCACCAGGGCCGACCAGTGATTGCAGCGCACAGCGAAGGCGGTAGCAGCGTGATGCGCCAGCAAATGACGCGGCCCGCCGCGCAGCCGTCGCGTCTGGCGTGGTCGTGGTGGGTGGATTCGCTCCACAGCGACTTCGACATCCGCACGCGCGACACCGACGATGCCGTGGCCCGCGTGATCGTCACCTTCGACGGCAACCGCGCCAACTTCACTGCGCGCGATGCCCTGTTGTCCGAACTGGCCCAGCTTCTCACCGGCCAGGCGTTGCCGCACGCAACCATCGAATACATCTGGGACCCACGCCTGCCCGTCGGCACGGTGCTGTCCAGCAGTTACAGCACTCGGGTGCGCTACATCGTCGTGGAGTCGGGCCCGGCGCGCTTGTCGCAGTGGGTCGAAGCCGAACGAGACCTGCAGGCGGACTTTGCGAGCGCCTTCAACGAGCCGCCCACCGCCATCACCGGCGTGGGGCTGATGACCGACGCCAACGACACGGCCACCACGGCGCGGGCGTGGTTTGGGCCGATGCGGTGGGCGACGGCTTAGCTTTGTGGTTCTGGCGTGGGGCTGCTTTTGCACGAGGCTGGTTTATTGGAATGCGTACGGCGGGAGGTCGCCGGTATCCGTTCTCTGGGCCACTTGTGCGGATGGCTTTTGTGGCTTGCCTGACGATGCGTCATCGCCTCTGCACTTGCGTGCGCTGCTTGATCACAAGCACAAATTGGCCCGGCGCCCGGATACCAGCGCCCTCCCGCCTGAGTCAGTATGCGCGCGGCATTTCGCTCCACCAGTCCCTCGAGCGCTTTTCGCCTGCGACACCCGCCGCAACGAGACGGACGCTCAAATCACCCGCTGCGCCAAAGCCATCACCGCCTGCGCCTGGTTCATCGTGTAGAAGTGGATGCCGGGCACGCCGCCGTTCTTCAGCTGCTCGCACAGGTCACCCACCACCTCCAGCCCGAACGCCTTGATCGACGCGCTGTCGTCGCCAAAGGCTTGCAGGCGCATGCGAATCCAGCGCGGGATTTCGGCACCGCAGGCATCCGAAAAGCGCATCAGCTGCGTCGAACTGGTGATCGGCATGATGCCCGGCACGATCGGCACATCCACGCCCAGCTTGTACAGGTCGTCGACGTAGCGGAAGTACGCATCCGAGTTGAAGAAGTACTGCGTGATGCCCGCGTCTGCACCGGCCTTCACCTTGGCTGCGAAGGCCTCGAGGTCGGCCTGCGGTGACTTGGCTTGCGGATGCGTCTCGGGGTAGGCCGCCGCTTCGATGTGGAAATGGTCACCGGTCTCGGCGCGGATGAATTCCACCAGATCGCTGGCGTAGCGGAACTCGCCACCCGTGCCGTAACCGCTGGGCAGGTCGCCACGCAGCGCGACGATGCGATGGATGCCTGCCGCGCGATAGGCGGCCAGCCGCTCGCGGATGCTGTCGCGCGTCTGGCCGATGCAGCTCAGGTGCGGCGCGGCGGGGCAGCCCTCGGCCTGAATGGCCTGCACCGTCTGCAGCGTTCCGTCTTGCGTGGAGCCGCCCGCACCGAAGGTGACCGAGCAGAACTCGGGCTTGAGCGCATACAGCTGCTGGCGCACCGCGCGCAGCTTGTCGGTGCCCTCGGGTGTCTTGGGCGGAAAGAATTCAAGGCTGATCGGCAGGCTCATGAAGCCGCGCTCCTTCCATTGGGGGAACTGTGTGATGCGTGAACGGCCTGCACGAAAAATTCGCGGTTGCCATCGCCGCCGGTGATCGGGCTGTCCAGCCATCGCACCACGTGCAGGCCTGCATCAAGGCAAGCGCTGCGGATGCGCTGCTCCACCTCTGCATACAGGCGGTCATCGCGCACGATGCCGCCCTTGCCCAGCTGTTG
>JBDLRH010000006.1:0-37276 GCA_039800165.1 Pseudomonadota bacterium | reverse complement strand
CATGAGCGTCAGTACAGGTCCAGGGGATTGCCTTCGCCATCGGTGTTCCTCCGCATATCTACGCATTTCACTGCTACACGCGGAATTCCATCCCCCTCTACCGTACTCTAGCTATACAGTCACAAATGCAGGTCCTAGGTTGAGCCCAGGGATTTCACATCTGTCTTATATAACCGCCTGCGCACGCTTTACGCCCAGTAATTCCGATTAACGCTCGCACCCTACGTATTACCGCGGCTGCTGGCACGTAGTTAGCCGGTGCTTATTCTTACGGTACCGTCATGGACCCTGGGTATTAGCCAAGGCTTTTTCGTTCCGTACAAAAGCAGTTTACAACCCGAAGGCCTTCGTCCTGCACGCGGAATGGCTGGATCAGGCTTGCGCCCATTGTCCAAAATTCCCCACTGCTGCCTCCCGTAGGAGTCTGGGCCGTGTCTCAGTCCCAGTGTGGCTGGTCGTCCTCTCAGACCAGCTACAGATCGTCGGCTTGGTGAGCCTTTACCTCACCAACTACCTAATCTGACATCGGCCGCTCCAATCGCGCGAGGCCTTGCGGTCCCCCGCTTTCATCCAGAGATCGTATGCGGTATTAGCGTAACTTTCGCTACGTTATCCCCCACGACTGGGCACGTTCCGATGTATTACTCACCCGTTCGCCACTCGCCACCAGGGTTGCCCCCGTGCTGCCGTTCGACTTGCATGTGTAAAGCATTCCGCCAGCGTTCAATCTGAGCCAGGATCAAACTCTACAGTTCGATCTTGATTGTTTGCCCCTTGCGGGGCCACTCATAAAAACGGAATTGAAGTGAACTTCACTTCTATTCTCATGAGCGTTTGACAGTGCATAGCACTGTGTTCCGAAGAACTTGGCAATTGCCGTCAAACGCCCACGCTTATCGGCTGTATGTTGTTAACGAACCGCCCGACTCCGAGGGGAGTCGGCTGCTTCCGCTGCGATCAGCGAAGCCTTGTATTCTGGCACAGATTTGAGAGACCTGTCAACTCTAAGGGTTTTTACCGATCTGCGGCGGCGCGCCTTGAAGCTTGCTGCGGCAGTACCGGCCGGGCTACGCTGACCCTCAACTTCAGAGGAGGCGCGGCCCGTCAGAGCCCTAACTGCTGTGTGCTGTTCGATAACTCGTCGAGCGTTGAGCAGAGCCTTGCATTCTATACCGAATTTTTGCCTTCCGTCAACGTAGACCAAAAAATTTTGGTTTCGTCGCATGCGGGCCGATCCTGGCCCGGCTGTGGCGCGGTGCGCTTTTGCCGGCGGGTCGTTTGCAAGGGAGGCAGAGTGTAGCACGGGCAGTTGGCGCGTCGAAGCCCCAAGCTGCACGCCTACTGCACGGGCCCAACCATCGTGGCACAGGCGGCGGTCCCCATAATCGGCCGCCATGGCCTTGCTCACCCTGATCGACGCCCAGCTGGCCTTCGGCCATGCGCCCTTGCTGGACCACGCAGGCTTTGCACTGGAGTCTGGCGAGCGTGTCGGCCTGATCGGACGCAACGGAAGCGGCAAGTCATCGCTGTTGCGCATCCTCGCCGGGCTGGAGCGCCCGGACGACGGCACGCTGCAGGTGCAAAGCGGCACCCGCATGGCCTACGTGGCGCAAGAGCCCACACTCATTCAGGACGATACGGTCTTCGACGCGGTTTGCCGGGGCATTGCGGACCTGCGCGAGCTGATCGAGCGGCATGCGCGCGGCGAGGGGGACCTGGATGCGCAGCAGGCGCGCATCGAGGCGGTGGACGGCTGGAACTGGCGCACGCGGGTCGAAGCCACGCTGCAGCGGCTGCATCTGGAGCCACAGTCTCGCGTCGCCCAGCTCTCGGGCGGCACACGCAAGCGCGTGGCACTCGCGCAGGCGCTGGTGCGCCAGCCCGACGTGCTGCTGCTTGACGAGCCGACCAACCACCTCGACCTGGACGCGATCGTCTGGCTTGAGGACCTGCTCGTTGCATTTGCAGGCAGCGTGATAACCATCACCCACGACCGGGCCTTCCTGGACAGGGTGGCCACCCGCATTGTCGAGCTCGATCGCGGGCAACTGCGTACCTACCCCGGCAACTTCGCCCGATACCAGGAGCTCAAGGAACAGCAACTCGCGCAAGAGGCGGTGGTTCAGGCCAAGGCCGACAAGCTGCTGGCGCAGGAAGAGGTGTGGATCCGCAAGGGGGTGGAGGCGCGACGCACCCGCGCGGTGGCGCGCATCGCCCGTCTGGAGCGGCTTCGCGTGCAGCGCTCGCAGCGCCGCGAGACGCTGGGCCGCGCGCGGCTGGATGTTGATGCGGGCCTGCCCAGCGGCAAGATCGTCGCCGAGCTCACCGAGGTGAGCAAGTCATTCGGCGAGCGCAGCATCGTGAACCGCTTCAGTGCGACGGTGCTGCGCGGAGACCGGGTGGGCCTGATCGGGCCCAATGGCGCCGGCAAGACCACCTTGCTGCGACTGATCCTTGGCGAGCTGGCGCCCGATGCGGGGCAGGTGCGGCAGGGCTCGCGGCTGCAGGTGGCCTACTTCGACCAGATGCGCGAGGCGCTGGACCCCAACGCCACGCTCGAGGACTTCATCAGCCCCGGCAGCGAGTGGATCGAGATCGGCTCGCGGCGCACGCATGTGCGCAGCTATCTCGGCGACTTCCTCTTTGCGCCCGAGCGTGCATCGTCGCCGGTGCGCTCGCTCTCCGGCGGCGAGCGCAACCGGCTGCTGCTGGCACGCCTGTTTGCGCGGCCCGCCAACGTGCTGGTGCTCGACGAGCCGACCAATGATCTGGACATCGAAACGCTCGACCTGCTGGAAGAGCTGCTGCAGTCCTACGACGGCACGGTGTTCCTGGTCAGCCACGACCGGCGCTTTGTCGACAACGTGGTCACCAGCACCATCGTCTTCGAGGGCGACGGCAAGTGGCGCGAATACGAAGGCGATGTGCAGGACTGGTTGACGCAGTCGCGCCGCGCGCAAGAGATCGCCGCGGCAGCCGCAGGCACAGACGCGCGCCCCTCAGCAGGCACACGCACGGGCGACGCTGCGGCCTCACGCACCCCGGCCGACCCGGCCGTTGCGGACGCCACGAACACCAGCGCGAGCGCAAGGCGCAAGCTCAGCTACAAGGAGCAGCGCGAACTGGAGATGCTGCCCGCGCACATCGATGCGCTGGAAGCCGAACAGCGCGAGATCGCACAGGCGCTTGCCGACGGCAGCCTGTACCGAAGCGACCATGCGCGCGCAGCTGCCCTGGGCGAGCGCAGTGCGGTCATCGAAGAAGAGCTGATGCTCGCCCTGGAACGCTGGGAAGCCCTCGGGAGCCGCGCCGCATGAGCCTGCTGCCGATGAGCACCGCAGAGGTCGTGGCGCTGCTGGCCTTCTGCACTGCCATGAGCTTCACGCCCGGGCCCAACACCACCCTTTCGACCGCGCTGGCGGCGAACTTCGGCCTGGCGCGCGCCGCCCGCTTCTGTCTCGCGGTGCCCGCGGGCTGGGCCCTGCTGATGTTGGGCAGCGCGCTCGGCCTGGGCGCCGTGATCACGAGCGTGCCGGCCCTGCGCTGGGCCATCCAGATCGCCGGCGTGGGCTACATGCTGTGGCTGGCCTGGCGACTGTCGCGCACCGGCACGCTGTCGCAGGTGGATGCGTCGCGCCTGCAGCTCGGCTTTGTGCAGGGCGTGGCGCTGCAGTTCCTCAACATCAAGGCGTGGATGCTCGCGCTGACGCTCAGCGCGGGCTGGGTGTTCAACGCCGAGGGGGCGCCCGCCAGCAATCCCGTGGAGCGGCTGGTCTTCGTTTGCCTGGCAATGCTGTTCTTCGCGTTCAGCAGCAACTTCACCTACGCGGTGGTTGGCTCGCTGCTGCGCCACTGGCTGGCACAAGGCCAGCGACTGCTTTGGTTCAATCGCGCCCTGGCGGTGGTGCTGGCGGCCACTGCGGCATGGATGCTGCGCGCGTGACCCCGCCCGGCAACACGGCGACTGCGCGCAGCGAAGCGCGCGGCTTGTGGCTCGGCTTCGCGGGGGTGGTGATGTTCTCGCTGACCGTGCCCATGACCAAGCTGGCGGTCGGCCCGGCAGACGCGCCCGAGCTGTCGCCATGGTTCGTGACCTTCGGCCGAGCGGCTTGTGCAGCACTGCTGTCGCTGGGCTACCTGTGGTTGCTTCGGCGCGCCGGACAAATGCGATTGCCGCGGGGCGATCAGTGGGGCGCGTTGGCATTGAATGCGGCAGGCGCGGTGGTCGGCTTTCCGCTGTTCCTGGCGCTGGCCTTGCGCCAGGTGCCAAGCACCCATGCGGCGGTGGTGACGGGCCTGTTGCCGCTGGCCACCGCAGCGATCGCTGCGCTGTGGTTTCGTCAGCGGCCGAGTGCGGGCTTCTGGCTGAGTGCGGTGGCCGGCTCGGCGCTGGTGGCGGCCTTCATGGGCTGGCGCGCCGGCGGCCTGGACCTGCACCTTGCCGATCTTTTTCTGGTGCTGGCCATGCTGTCCGCATCGATGAGCTACGTGGGCGGTGCGCGGCTCACACCGGCGCTGGGCTCGGAGCAGGTGATCTGCTGGATGCTGGTGCTGAGCCTGCCGCTCACGCTGCCGCTGACCCTGTGGCACATGCCCACAGGGGCGATCAGCACATCGAGCTGGATGGCTTTTGCCTATGTGTCGCTGTTCTCGATGTGGATCGGCTTTTTCGCCTGGTTCCGCGGACTGGCGCTGGGCGGCGCGGTGCGCGTCAGCCAGGTGCAGTTGCTGCAACCCTTCCTGAGCCTGATCTTTGCCGTGCCACTGCTGGGCGAATCGCTGGATCTGCCGACCCTCGGCTTTGCGCTGGCGGTGATTGCGACCGTGTTCATCGGCAAGAGAATGCCCATCCACCCCGCGTGAGGTTGCCGCGCGCAAGATCCACACCCTCTATCAAGCCATGAGATCCAGAGCCTTCGCACAGGTCGACGTATTCACCACCACGCCCTACTGCGGCAACCCGGTGGCAGTGGTGCTGGACGGCGCGGGCCTCGACACTACGCAGATGCAGGCGTTTGCGCGCTGGACCAACCTGTCGGAGACCACCTTCGTGCTGCCGCCGAGCGATCAGGCACGCGCTGCGGGGGCGCATTACCGGCTGCGCATCTTCACGCCGGCAGCAGAGCTGCCCTTTGCCGGCCATCCCACGCTGGGCAGCTGCCATGCGTGGCTGCGCTCGCAGACAGGCGGCGCCGCGCAGCCCAAGCAATCGGCAAAACAATTGGAATCTGACCCCGATTATTTTGTGCAGGAGTGCGGCGTGGGGCTGGTGCGCATCCGCCTTGAGCGGGGCCGGCTGGCGTTTGCGGCGCCACCGCTGCTGCGCGGCGGTCCGCTGGACGAAGCGGAGGTGCACCTGATCGCACGCGGCCTGGGCGTGGCGCGGTCCGACATCGTGCGCCACGCCTGGTGCGACAACGGGCCCAAGTGGCGTGCGGTGATGCTCCAGTCAGCCGCGCAGGTGCTGACGCTCAAGCCCGACGCGCAGGTGCTGCAGGGCCTGTACACCGGCGTGGTGGCCGCCTCTGCTGCGGGCGGTGCCGCGCAGGCAGTGGACGCTGACCCGACGCGCGGCAAGGTGGGCGTGGTGGCGCCCGCAACGTCGATGCAAACCACGCCCTGTGCCAGCGAAGACGCACCGGCCTTCGAGGTGCGCGCTTTCTTCCCCAACGGCAGCGGCATGGGCGAAGACCCGGTCACCGGCAGCCTGAATGCGGGTATCGCGCAGTGGCTGATCGGCGCGGGCCTGGCGCCAGATCGCTATGTGGCCGCCCAGGGCACGGCGCTCGGCCGCGCGGGCCGGGTGCATGTGGCACGCGACGGCGCCGACATCTGGGTGGGCGGCGATTGCGTGAGCTGCATCGAAGGTTCGGTGACGCTGTAGCCGGTGCGGCATGATGGGCTTATGAACACGCAACTCGATCATCTGGTGGTGATGGCGCCGAGCCTTGACGCAGGCGTTCAGTGGTGCGAGCGCACGCTGGGGGTCACACCCGGCCCGGGCGGAGAGCATCCGCTGATGGGCACCCACAACCGCCTGCTGAAGATCGCAGCGCCCGCGTGGGAGGATGCGTACCTGGAAATCATCGCGCTGAACCCGGCGGCGGCGCCGCAGCGACCCGCACCGCTCAAGCGCTGGTTTGACTTTGATGATGCGGCGCTTGCGCAGCGCATTGCTGCGCAGGGGCCGCAGCTGGTGCACTGGGTGGCACGTACCGCCGATGTGGATGCCGCGGTGGGTGCGTGGCGCGCCCTTGGCATCGAGCGCGGCGACGCGCTGGCGGCATCGCGCATGACGCCACACGGCTTGCTGGAGTGGCGCATCACCGTGCGCGACGACGGGCAGCGGCTGTTCGATGGCTGCCTGCCGACGCTGATTCAGTGGGGCAGCGAGCACCCGGCACGCCGCATGGCCGACAGCACGCTGAAGCTGCGCTCGCTGCGGCTGCAGCATCCGCAGGCCGGCCCTCTGTCTCGGGCCCTGGCCAGCGCCGGGGTGGACCGGGACCGGGTTGAGGTCGCCGAGGGGCCTGCGGGGATACACGCGGTGCTCGACACGCCGCGCGGACCGGTCACGATCTGACATCGCGGGGGCGCCATCCGTCGCGCCACTTGTCGCGCCACCCGTTGCGTCACCGCAGCGACTGCGCAACACCCTGCAGGCGCTGGCGCCGCCAGACAATGCACGCATGGGAACGCTTTATCTCGTGCGCCACGGCCAGGCGTCTTTCGGCAGCGACAACTACGACCGCCTGAGTGCGCTGGGCCATCGGCAGTCCGAGCGGCTGGGCGACTACTTTGCGCAGCGCGGGCTGCGCTTTGATGCGGTGATCTTGGGCACGCTGCAGCGGCATGAAGAAACGCTGCAGGGCATCGCGCGCGGCATGCAGATGGATTCAACCGTGCTGGACGCAGCGCTGCGCAGGCCGGGGCTCAATGAATACGACAGCGAGGCGGTGATCCACACGGTGCATCCGCAGCCGCTGGCGCGGCCGGACACACCCGAGCTGTACCGCCAGCACTTCCGCCTGCTGCGCGACGGCCTGCGGCAATGGATGGATGGCGTGGTCAGCCCGCGCGGCATGCCAAGCTACGACGGCTTCGTGCGCGGCATCGTTGATGTGCTGGACCATGTGCGCGCTTCGCACCATGGCGCGAATGTGCTGGTGGTCTCCAGCGGCGGGCCGATCTCCACCGCGGTGGGCCAGGTGCTGGGCACGCCGGCGGAGACGACGATCGAGCTGAACCTGCGCATGCGCAACACCAGCGTGACCGAGTTCGCGTTCACGCCCAAGCGCCACATGCTGGTGACCTACAACACGCTGCCGCACCTGGACAACGCCGAGCACCGCGACTGGGTGACCTACGCCTAGGCGCAGGCCTCAGGCCGGCTTGTTCTTGCGCGCCACCCAGTAGGTGGCGCCGGCGTCGCCGTAGCGCTCGTCGTGCGGCACTTCCGCATCAAGCGAAAAGCGGTCGCCCGGGCGCAGGTGACGCGTGTCGCTGCCGCAGGTCAGCCACATCTCGCCCTGCACCACGACGGCCTGCACCGAAAACGGATGGGTGTGGGTGGCCAGCACCGTGCCCGGCGCCCAGTTGCGCTCGATCACCTCATCGAAGCCCTGCGCAAGCCAGGTGGACTTGAATTCGTCGAAGGTGGTGGTGACGGCGCTCATGGGGCTCTCCCGCTTGCGGGACCGGGTCTGGGTGACCCTGCAAGACCCCGCGTCTAGGTTGATGACAGCGCGATGGTACGCCGCGGTGCACGCGGCTGCAGCGCCACGCTGTCGCGTGCGCGCAGCTGGCCGCAACCGGCATCGACGTCCTGCCCGGCGGAGCGGCGCAGCTTGGTCAGCACGCCCAGGCGATGCAGTGTGCGCGCCATCGCCGCGGCGCGCTCCCAGGCGGGGCGGCGGAAGGGCAGTTCAGGCACCGTGTTGTACGGAATGAGATTGAGCACCGCCCACTTGCCGCGCAGCATTTCGGCGAGGCCCTGCACTTCTTCGTCGGTATCGTTGACGCCTTCCAGCAACGTCCACTGCACCTGCAGCGGATAGCCGGTCGCGCGCGCGTAGCGGTCGCCCGCTGCCATCAGGTCGGCCGGCGCGATGCGGGGCGCACGCGGCAGCAGCTCGGCGCGCAGGTCGGCGCGGGTGCTGTGCAGCGACAGCGCCAGCGCCGGCTTGACCGGCCCCTGCGGCAACCGATCGAACACCCGCTCGTCGCCGACGGTGGAAAACACCAGGTTCTTGTGGCCGATGTTGCCGACGCTTCCCAGCAGGTCGATGGCTTCCATCACCGCATCCAGGTTGTGTGCCGGCTCGCCCATGCCCATGAACACCACCTTGCGCACCGGCCGCAAACGCCGCGCAAGCGCCACCTGCGCCACGATCTCGGCGCTGCCCAGCTGACGGATCAGGCCCTCGCGGCCGGTCATGCAGAAGCAGCAGCCCACCGCACAGCCGATCTGCGTCGACACGCACAGGCCCGGGATGCGGCCCGGCGCGAGCAGCACGCTTTCACAGGACTGCCCGTCGCGCAGCCGCAGCAGCAGCCGCTCGGAGCCGTCGGCCCCGGGATGGCGCGACGCCAGTTCGGCCAGCGCGGCCAACTCGGCTTCGAGTGCCGGCAGGCCCTCGCGCAGGGTGCGCGGCATGAAGGATTCGAGGGGGCGCGGGCCGCTGTTTTGCGGCAGGGCCTGCACCCACAGGCGCAGCACGCGCTGCTCGTGCGCGGGCGCCGCGCCGAGGGCGCGCAGTCGTTGACGCAGGGCCTCGATGTGCATGGGGCCCGAGCTTACCGGGCCGCGACGCTGGCGTCGCCTAGGCGGGAATCACCACTCGCCGGACTCGCGCACCCGCTGGGCCAGGTCGATCTCGATCTGCTCGGGCTGCATCAGTGGCTGCACAGGCAGGGGCGGCTGCACTGGTCCCCGCTCCTGCTCCCGCCCCTGTCCCTGTACTTGCGGCTCTGGCCCCGCGCGCCGCGCGGCCGGGGAAGCAGACCACCCCGCCCGGCCCGCGCCGGACAGGCCGAAGAAGCTGGACGAGAGGTTGAACGGGAGCATGGTGTTCAAAGCGGTTGCCCGCAGTCTAGGCAGCGCCGCGTGTCAGCGCTGTGACACTGCTCACAGGTTTGACGAATTCGTTCCTGCCGGTGGCGGTGTGTGGCGCGATACCCACTCACCGGACATCCTGAGCCACGGATTACCGCCGCAAATCACGCAACAGGCCCGATGGCGCCAGGCATTTCAGGCCTTTGCGGAGCGGAGCGGCGTACACAATCGCCGGCTTCAAGCCTTGCAGGTCCGAGCCGCGTGCGCACGCATCCCGAACCACCGGTCCCGATCGATGTCAGCCAGCTCGTGGTGGGGCTGTACGTCTGGATCGACCTGCCGTGGACCGAACATCCGTTCCTGACCAGCCGCCGCATGATCGCGTCGGCGCGCGACATCGCGCTGATCCGTCGCGCGCGGCCGCACGGCCTGCTGTACTACTACCCGCAGCGCAGCCGGGTGCAGCCGCCGCCGGCTGTGCCGGCCCACGCCAGCCCGAACGACACCGCCACCGGCGACGCGGTGCAGGAAGAATTCGAGCGGCTGCGCGAGGACAAGCGCCGCCGCTTGCGCCAGCAGCTTGAGCGCGCCGCGCGCATGCGCCAGGGCTGGGAGCGCGCCGCACGCCAGTTGCGCGAAGCGTTGCAGGGGTTCGCACGAACGCCCCGCTCGGCCGGCGAGCGCCTGCACGCGATGGCGCACGAGACTGCGCTGCAGGTGATGCAGGGCGAGGCGCTGCTGCTGCAGACCCTGGCAGGCCACCTGACGCAAGGCGCACAGCACCATGCGATGAACGTCATGCTGCTGAGCCTGCTCGTGGGGCGACGTGCCGGTCTCGGGGCGACGGCGCTCACCGACCTGGCGATGGCCGCGCTGGCGCATGACGCGGGGCAGTCGGACATGCCGGCGCACCTGCTGCGCAAGCGGGTGCGACGCCCGTTCGAGGAGGACTTCTACCGCCAGCATGTGGCGCTGAGCGTGCAGCTGGCTGCGCAATCCGGGCACTTCAGCGCCGCGGCGCAGACGCTGATCGCGCAGCACCACGAGGCGGCCGACGGATCGGGCTGGCCCACCGGGCGGCGCGACGCCGAAAAGGGCGCGCGCATCCTCGCGATGGCCGACCGCTTTGACCGGCTGTGCAATCCGGTGGCCGCGGAGGTGGCGCCGCTGTCGCCGGCGGAGGCCCTGGCGCAGATGGTGCGCCTCGAGGCGGCGCGCTTTGACGGGACGCTACTGCGCCTGTTCATTCAGGTGCTGGGTGTGCATCCGCCGGGGTCGTGGGTGCAACTGAGCGACGGCGCCCTGGCCATCGTGGTCTCGCCGGGCGAGCACCCGGCCACACCGAGGGTGCGGCTACCCAGCCCAGGCCTCACGCCAGAAGAAGCTCCCGAAATCGACCTCGCGACCCAGCCGGGCCTCCGGGTATTGGGCAGCTGGCGCGAGTCGGACCTGCCGCAGGACGTGCGCTCTTGGGGCGTCAGCGCCGCAGGGTATCCAGCGGAAGCGCGCTGAGCTCCTGGAGCAGCCGCGCGAGCGCCGCACCCGCGGCATCGACCAGCGCCTGCCCTTTGGCGGCGGTAGCCGAAGCAGCATCACCGGCCGCACCGTGGGCGTTGATGTCCTGCATGGCCCAGCCGAGCTTGGCGCTGCGCCCGTCGCCCAACACTGCGTGGCGTTGTGCACGCGGCTCGGACGATGAAGCGAAACGCTGTGCACGGTCCATGTGCACGAGTGCCGGATGCAGCGCCAGCATCATCGAGGTCTCGACCTCGCCGGCATGCACACCAAAGCGCTGTTCGTGCGCGCTGAAGGCGGCCATCGCGTCACCCAGCGGCAAGTTGAACCAGCTCGCGCCATAGACGATCAGGCCGCAGCGGGTGCGCAGCTCGCGCGCCACCACATCGAGCAGGCTGGTCTGGCCCCCATGCGAATTGAAGATCAGAAGCTTGCGCAGGCCGGCGCGCGCGACGCAGTCACCCAGCTCGATCCAGCTGCGGGTGACCGTCTCGAAACTCAGGGTGAGCGTGCCCGGAAAGGCGACATGCTCGGGGCTGTAGCCGACCGCCTGCGTCGGCAGAAAGAGCGCCTGCAGTTCGCGTGGCAGTTGCGGCAGGCACGCCTGCACGATGCCATCGGCCAGCGCCTGGTCCACCCGCAGCGGCAGGTGCGGGCCGTGCTGCTCGGTGGCGGCCACCGGCAGCACCGCGACCGCGTGCGCCGGGTCGAGCGAGGCGAAGTCAGGCGACGTCCAGTCGGCCCAGAAGCGCGAGGCGGGCAGCGAGGGGGGCGACGACGGCATGGGCGGTGCAGGGTCGGTCATGCTGCATGCATCTTAAGGGCAGCGTGCCGGCGCGCCGCTGCAGTGCGGCCGCGCTGCCTCAGCCCAGTGAGCGGCGCGCCGCATTGGCGATGGCTGCCGCATCCACCTTGAAGAACTGGCGCAGCGCCGCGCGGGTGTCACTCCGACCGAAGCCGTCGGTGCCCAGGGTGATGAAGCGCCGGCCTTCGGGCAGGAAGGCGCGTACCTGCTCGGGCACCGCGCGCACGTAGTCGGTGGCCGCGATGACGGGCCCGCTGCTGGCCGCCAGTTGCTGGGCCACAAACGGGATGCCCGGCGCGGCCTCGCCGGCCAGCATGCGCTGCTCGCAGGCCACGCCGTCGCGCGCGAGCTCGCTCCAGCTGGTGACGCTGTAGACATCACTGGCGATGCCCTCGGCGGCCAATGCCTCGGCCGCGCGGATCACCTCGCCGAGGATGGCGCCCGAGCCCAGCAGCGTGACGCGCTTGCCTGCAGCGGCATCGCCGTATTGCGCAAAGCGGTAGCAGCCGCGCACGACATCCTCTTCCACACCCGCCGGCAGGCTGGGCTGGGCATAGCTCTCGTTCATCAGCGTGACGTAGTAGAAAACGTCGCGCTGCTCGACCAGCATCTCGCGCATGCCGCGGTCGACGATGACCGCCATCTCGCCGGCAAAGGCCGGGTCGTAGGCCTTGCAGTTGGGGATGGTGGCTGCCACCAGGTGGCTCGATCCGTCCTGGTGCTGCAGCCCCTCGCCGCCCAGCGTGGTGCGGCCCGAGGTGGCGCCCAGCAGGAAGCCCCGCGCGCGCTGGTCGGCCGCGGCCCAGATCGCATCGCCCACGCGCTGAAAGCCGAACATCGAGTAGTAGATGTAGAACGGCAGCATCGCGATGCCGTGCACGCTGTAGCTGGTGGCTGCTGCCGTCCAGCTGGCGATGGCGCCGGCCTCGCTGATGCCTTCTTCAAGGATCTGGCCATCGAGCGCCTCGCGGTACGACAGCACCGAGCCGATGTCCTCGGGCTCGTAGCGCTGCCCCACGCTGCTGTAGATGCCGACCTGCTTGAACAGGTTGGCCATGCCGAAGGTGCGCGCCTCGTCCGCCACGATGGGCACGATTCGTGGCCCAAGCGCCTTGTCCTTCAGCAGGTTACCGAGCATGCGCACGAAGGCCATGGTGGTCGACATGTCCTTGCCCTCGGCCGCGGTGGCAAAGCCGGCGTACGAGCTCACGTCGGGCACCGGCACCACATCGCAGTCGCTGAAGCGCTTGGGCAGGTAGCCACCGAGTGCGCTGCGGCGTTCGTGCAGGTAGCGCATCTCGGCGCTGTCGTCGGCGGGCTTGAAGAAGTCGAGGTTCTTCGCCTGTTCGTCCGAGATCGGCAGGTTGAAGCGGTTGCGGAACTCGATCAGCGCCGCCTCATCCAGCTTCTTCTGGCTGTGGGTGGTCATCTTGCCCTGCCCGGCCTGGCCCATGCCGTAGCCCTTCTTGGTGTGGGCGAGGATCACGGTGGGCTGGCCGCGATGTGCCACCGCAGCGGCGTAGGCAGCGTGGATCTTGACGAGGTCGTGGCCGCCGCGCTTCAAGCGATCGATCTGCTCGTCGGTCATGCCCTGCGCCAGGCGCGACAGCTCTTCGTTCTGGTTGAAGAAGTGGTCGCGGTTGAAGCGGCCGTCCTTGGCCGCGAAGGTCTGCATCTGGCCGTCCACCGTGTGGTCGAAGGCCCGCACCAGCGCGCCGGTGAGGTCACGCGCAAACAGGCCGTCCCAGTCGCTGCCCCACAGCAGCTTGATCACGTTCCAGCCCGCGCCGCGGAACAGCTTTTCAAGCTCGTCGACGATGCGGCCGTTGCCGCGCACCGGGCCATCCAGGCGCTGCAGGTTGCAGTTGACCACCCAGACCAGGTTGTCGAGCTTCTCGCGGCTGGCCAGCGTCAGCGCGCTCATCGATTCGGGCTCGTCCATCTCGCCGTCACCGAACACGCCCCACACACGGCGCGCCGCGGCGCGTCCTCGGGGTTCATTGCGGCCCTCGCAATCGAGCAGGCCGCGGTGGGTGAGGTAGCGCATGAAGCGCGCGTGGTAGATCGAGCTGATCGGGCCGATCCCCATCGAGCCGGTGGGGAACTGCCAGAAGTCGGGCATCAGCCACGGGTGCGGATAGCTGGAAAGACCTTGCGCACCCTGTGCGGGCGCGGTGATCTCCTGCCGGTAGTGCGCGAGATCGTTTTCCGTCAAACGCCCTTCCAGGAAAGCGCGCGCATAGACACCGGGGGCGCTGTGCGGCTGGAAGAACACCAGATCCCCACGATTCGCATCATTCCGCGCCCGGAAGAAATGGTTGAACCCCACCTCAAACAGATCCGCCGCGCTGGCGTAGCTGGCGATGTGGCCGCCGAGTTCGCCGTAGGCCGCGTTCGCCTTGGCCACCATCGCGAGCGCATTCCAGCGCATCAGCGACGCGAGCTTTTCTTCGATCGCGAGATCACCCGGGAAGGCGGGCTGGCGGTCCACCGCAATAGTGTTGATGTAGGGCGTGACGAGCTCGGGCTGCCAGCCGATCGCAGGCGTGTGGGCCAGCCGCGCCATTTCGTCGAGCAGGAAGCGCGCACGCGCCGGGCCGTGCGCGGCCACGACTGCGAGGAAAGCGTCACGCCATTCGGCGGTTTCGGCGGGGTCGGCATCGGCGGGGGCGCCGACGCCCGCGCCATCCGCGCTGGCGAGGAATCGGGTGTAGCTCAGGTCGGTCATCGGGGGCTCCGGGCGGGGCGGCACAGGTGCCGGGGCGCGCAGCGGGTGCACGCGCGCATGCCGTCAACTGTAGGCAGCCGGGCGCGAAACAGGATTTCGTTTATCGCCAGAACAGGATGATCGACAGCATAAAATACCGCTTAAATAGATATTTAAGGCATTTCATGCAACTCGACACGATCGACTTCAGAATCCTGACCGAGCTGCAAAACGACGGCTCGCTGACCAATGTGGAGTTGGCGCGGCGCGTTCACCTGAGCCCTTCGCCCTGCCTGACGCGGGTGAAGGCGCTGGAAGCGGCCGGCGTGATCCGCCAGTATGTGGCGCTGGCTGACCCCAAGGCGCTCGGCCTGGGCCTGAGCGTGTTCATCTCGATCAGCCTGAAGGCGCAGTCCAAGGAGGCACTGGCCACTTTCGAGCAGCGCATTGCGGAGCACGACGAGGTGATGGAGTGCTACCTGATGACCGGCGACAGCGACTACCTGATCCGCGTGGCGGTGGCCGACATCGCGGCGCTGGAAAAGTTCATCCTCGAGCAGCTCACACCGATTCCGGGCATCGAGAAGATCCGATCGAGCTTTGCGCTCAAACAGGTCCGCTACAAGACAGCGCTGCCGCTGCCGCGCTGAGACACTCGGGCGGATGAGTACTACCGCACACACGATTCGCGCCAACGGCATCGACTTCGCTTGCCTGCGCCAGCCCGCCGCCCGCAACGCCGGGCCGGCTGCCCCCGGCCGCGGCCGCACCGCGCTGCTGCTGCACGGCTTTCCCGACACCGCCCACACCTGGAGTCACCAGATGCCCGCGCTGGCCGACGCCGGCTGGCAGGTGGTGGCGCCCTTTTTGCGCGGCTACCCGCCCAGCAGCGTGCCGCAGGCCGGCGCGCCGGGCGTGTACTTCGACAAGGCGACGCTGGTGCAGGACATCGCCGAGCTCATCCGCGCGCTGCAGCACGAACAGGGCAGCGATGCGCCGGTGGACCTGGTGGCGCAAGACTGGGGCGCGATCATTTCGTATGCGCTGCTGGCTGCGCACCCTGAACTGGTGCGCCGCGCAGTGGTGATGGCGGTGCCGCATCCGCAGGTGGTGGCCGCCAGCATGCTGAACCCCAGGCATGTGCAGCGGTCCTTTCACTGGTGGTTCTTCCAGCTGCCCGACCTGCCCGAGCAAGCGCTCGCCAAGGACGATTTCGCCTTCATCGACTACCTGTGGCGCTACTGGACGACCGAAGGCTTCGAGGATGCGGCGTACATCCGCCACATCAAGGACACGCTGGCGCAGCCCGGCGTGCTGGGCGCCACGCTCGGCTACTACCGCGCGATGCTGGACCCGGCCAAGGCCGATCCGGCGCTGGGTGCGCTGCGCGAGCGCATGGCGCGCACCATCACCGTGCCGACGCTCGCGCTGTGCGGCGCTGATGACCTGCGCGCCGAGCTGATGCGCGAGCAGGCCCCGCACTTTGCCGGTGAGTACCGCTACGCGGAGGTGCCGAAGGCCGGCCACTTCCTGCACCGCGAGGCGCCGAAGGCGGTGACGCAGCAGGTGATGGACTGGCTGGGCAGGGCCTGAAGCGCTGCCCGCCAGGCTGCAACCCCGCTTGCACACTGCATCTGCGCCCTGCCTATGATGGGCGCATGACGCAAGACCTGTTCCGCCGCGACGCCTACCTGCGCGAATGCACGGCAACGATCACCGCCATCGGTGACGCCGGCATCGTGCTCGACCGCACCGTGTTCTATCCGCTCGGTGGCGGCCAGGCGGGCGATGCCGGTGTGCTGCGCCTGCACGATGGTCGCGAAATCGCGATTGCAGACACCCGCAAGGGCAAGGACGAGCACGGCCAGCCCACCGCCGACATCGTGCATGTGCCGGTACCCGGGCAAGAGGCGCTGCTGGCCGCGGTGACGCCGGGCGCAGCGGTCACGGCGCGCATCGACTGGGATCGTCGCCACCGGCTGATGCGCTTTCACACCACCACGCACCTGCTGTGCCATCTGGTGCCGCAGCTGGTGAACGGCTGCTCGATCACGCCGGATTACGCGCGGCTGGACTTCCACATGACCGACGCACTGGACAAGGACGCACTCACCGAGGGCATCGCGCGGCTGGTGGCCGCGGCGCATGCGGTGACGGTGGGCGAGATCACCGATGCCGAACTCGACGCCAACCCCGGCCTGGTCAAGAGCATGAGCGTGAGCCCGCCGCGCGGCCTGGGCACGGTGCGCACCATTCGCGTGGGTGATGCCGACCTCATCGACCTGCAACCGTGTGGCGGCACGCATGTGGCCAACACGTCGGAGATCGGCGCGGTGGTGGTGACCAAGATTGAAAAGAAGTCGGCCACCACGCGGCGCATCGTACTGGGCTTTGCCGCCTGACCCCACCATGATGCGTTCCCTGGTTCGTACCCTTTCCACAACGCTGTGGCTCATGGTGTTGGCGCTGTCCCCGGCGCATGCGCAGGGGCTTGCCAAGTTCGGCATCGGCACGGGCGCAGGCAATGTGGCGGGGTCAGGCCAGGTCGGCGCGGTGGTCGTCACGCCGCAGGTGCGCGCCGAGCTGCTGGCGCATGCGCCGCAGGGCATCGCGCCCGGGCAGCCGCTGCAGCTGGGCCTGCAGATCACCCACCAGCCCGAGTGGCACACCTACTGGAAGAACCCCGGCGACTCGGGCCTGCCGACCACGCTGGACTGGACGCTGCCGGCAGGCCTGAAGGCCGGCGAGATCGTCTGGCCCACGCCCAAGAAGATCCCGATCGGCACGCTCGCCAATTACGGCTACGAGGGAACGGTGCTGCTGCCGGTGCCGGTGACCATCGGCGCCGACTTCAAGCCCGCGGGCGAGCGCATCGACATTGCGCTGCGCGCCGCCTGGCTGGTGTGCCGCAAGGAATGCATCCCTGAAGAAGGCGAGTTCCGCATCACGCTGCCGGTGCGCGGCAGCACCGCGGTGCATGGTGCGGCCTTTGATGCCAGCGCACGCGCCACACCGCGCAATCTGCCCGGCTCGCCGTCGGCGCCCGACTCGGTGCGCATGCAGGGCCAGGTGCGGGTGCTCGATGGCGCCATCGAAGTGCAGATGGCGCAGTTGCCGGTGGCCTGGCGCGGCAAGACGCTGAACCTGTTCCCGGAAACGCCCGAGGTGATCGAGAACGCGGCCACGCCCCAGCAGTCGTGGAGCGGCGCGGTGTGGAATGCGCGCCTGCCGCTGTCGGCGCAGCGCAGCAACAGCCCGCCGACGATGGCCTGGGTGGTGGCCTCGGGCGCCGAGGCGTGGCGCACCGAGCTCAAGGTGGTGGGCACCTGGCCACAGGCTGCGGCGCCCGCTGCGGCCACACCGCTGCCGCCGGCGCTCGACGCGGCACTCAAGGCCAACCAGACCGCACTGGGTGGTGCGGCATCTTCAGCCGTCGGGCTGTCGCTGTGGGCAGCGCTGGCCGGTGCGCTGCTCGGTGGCCTGATCCTCAACCTGATGCCCTGCGTGTTCCCGGTGCTTGCGATCAAGGTGATGGGCTTTGCGCGGCACGGCAGCGATGTGCGTGCGCACCGCGCCAGCGGCGTGGCCTACACCGCGGGCGTGGTGCTGTCCTTCATGCTGCTGGGCCTGCTGCTGATGGCGCTGCGCGCGGCCGGCGAGGCGATCGGCTGGGGCTTTCAGCTGCAGTCACCGGCGGTGGTCGCGGCGCTGGCGCTGCTGTTCACCGTGATCGGCCTGAACCTTGCGGGCGTATTCGAGTTCGGCAGCTTCCTGCCGTCGAGCGTCGCGTCACTGCAGGCGCGGCACCCGGCGGCGGACGCCTTCCTGTCGGGCGTGCTGGCGGTGGCGGTGGCCTCGCCCTGCACTGCGCCTTTCATGGGTGCATCGCTGGGCCTCGCGGTCACGCTGCCGGCCTGGCAGGCGCTGGCAGTGTTCGCGGCCATCGGCCTGGGCATGGCGCTGCCGTACCTGGCCGCGAGCTGGCTGCCGGCGGTGGCGCGCGCGCTGCCGCGCCCGGGGGCGTGGATGGATCACTTCCGCCGCTTCATGGCCTTTCCGATGTTCGGCACCGTGGTGTGGTTGCTGTGGGTGCTGGGCCAGCAGTCGGGCATCGACGGCGTCGCCGCGCTGCTGGCCTGCCTGGTGGCCTTGAGCATGCTGGTGTGGGCGCTGACCCTCAAGGGCCGCAGCCGCGTGGTGGCCGGCACGCTGGCGGCACTGGCGCTGCTGGGCCTGCTGCTGAGCGTGGGACCTGCGGTCACGCGTATGAGCCCCGATCTTGCGTCAGCACCCTCATCGAACTCGGCCACGAGCGCATCGGGCGCCAACGCTGCAGGCTGGCAAGCCTGGGCGCCCGGCCGCGTCGAGCAGATCGTCGCCGGTGGCCAGCCGGTGTTCGTCGACTTCACCGCCGCCTGGTGCGTGACCTGCCAGTACAACAAGAAGACCACGCTGGCCGACCCGAAGGTACTGGCCGACTTCGCCGCCAAGCGCGTGGTGCTGCTGCGCGCCGACTGGACGCGGCGCGACCCGGCCATCACCGCAGCGCTCACGCAGCTGGGCCGCAGCGGCGTGCCGGTGTACGTGATCTACCGCGCCGGCCAGCCGCCGGTGGTGCTGCCCGAAATCCTGAGCGTCGACGAGGTTCGGGCCGAACTTGCCAAACTCTGATCACCAAGACCCAGAAGGAGCAAGACCATGCTGCTGCGCCGTACCCTCATCGCCCTGCCGCTGCTGGCCAGCCTGACGGCGGCTACCGCCCCGGCGCAGGCCGCCGCCACGCTGGGCCAGGCCGCGCCCGATTTCACGCTGAAGGACACCAGCGGCAAGACAGTCAAGCTGTCGGACTTCCGCGGCAAGCATGTGGTGCTGGAGTGGACGAACCCGGGCTGCCCCTTCGTGCGCAAGCACTACAACAGCGGCAACCTGCCCGCGCAGCAGAAAGAGGCGATGGGCAAGGGCGTGGTGTGGCTGGCGATCAACTCCACCGAGAAGGCCAGCGCCGACCACATGGAGCCCGCCAAGCTGGTGGCGTGGAAGAAGGAGCGCCAGTCCGTGCCCAGCGCGATCCTGATGGACGAGGACGGCACGACCGGCAAGGCCTACGCGGCACGCGTCACGCCCCACATGTACATCATCGACCCGCAGGGCCGGCTGATCTATGCCGGCGGCATCGACAGCATCCCGTCCGCGCGCGCCGAAGACATTCCCAAGGCGACGCAGCATGTGAAGGTGGCGCTGGGTGAGGCGCTCGCCGGCAAGCCGATCAGTGCGCCCACCACCCAGGCCTACGGCTGCACCATCAAGTACAAGGGCTGAGGTTTTTCACTGCGCGTGCTTCACGCGCAGGTCGCGCTTCAGGATCTTGCCGCTGGGGTTCTTGGGTAGCGCGTCGGTGAACACCACGCGCTTGGGGCACTTGAACCCGGCCAGCCGCTCGCGGCAATGCGCGATCACCTGCGCCTCGGTCAGCGTCACGCCGGCCTTGGGCACGATGACCGCCGTCACCGCCTCGATCCACTGCGCATCGGGCAGGCCGATCACCGCCACCTCGCTCACGCCGGCGAGCTGATAGACCGCCTCTTCCACCTCGCGGCTGGCCACGTTCTCGCCGCCGGACTTGATCATGTCCTTCTTGCGGTCGACCACCGTGATGTAGCCCTCGTCGTCGATGGTGGCGAGGTCGCCGCTGTGAAACCAGCCGCCTTCGAACGATGCAGCCGTTTTTTCGGGATCGTTGAAGTAGCCGTTCATCAGGTGCGGCGAGCGGTGCACGATCTCGCCCACCTCGCCGGGCTTGACGTCGCGCATCTGGTCATCGACCACGCGCGTCTCCACATTCAGTGCCGCGCGCCCGGCTGATCCTGCCTTGCGCAGCTGGTCCTCGGGCTTGAGCACGGTGGCCAGCGGCGCGATCTCGGTCTGGCCGTACAGGTTCCACAGCCGCATGTGCGGAAGCCGCGCCGCCAGCTCCTTGAGCACCTCCACCGGCATGATGGACGCGCCGTAGTACCCCTTCTTCAGCGCCGACAGGTCGGTGCTGTCAAACAGCGGCGAGCGCATCAGCGAAATCCACACGGAGGGCGGCGCGAAGAAACTCGACACCTGGTGCGCGGCCAGCATCGGCAGGATGACCTCGGGCTTGGGCTGGCCGGTGATGATGTTGGTCATGCCCACGTAGACGGCTGGCCCGAGGAACACATCGAGCTGCGCGCAGTGGTACAGCGGCAGCGCATGCAGCATGGTGTCGGTGCTCACCATCTCCTGCTCGATGCAGCAGCTCACGTATTCCCACAGCACCGCCTCGTGCGTGAGCATCGCGCCCTTGGGCAGGGATTCGGTGCCGCTGGTGTAGACGATCTGTGCGACCTCGCGGCCATCCACGGCTACCTCAGGCGGCGTGTCCGCGCCCTTGAGCAGATCAGAAAACTGCGCCATGCCCAGCGGCGCGGACAGGTCACCCTCCTGCGGAAACCAGATCAGTTCTTTCACCGCCGTGTCTTGCGCGGCGGCGTCCTGCGCCACCTTCAGGAATTCCGAGCCCACCGCCAGCAGTTGCGCGCCGCTGGAGCGCAGGATGAAGGCGATCTCGCTTGCGTTGAGCATGAAGTTGATCGGCACCAGGATGGCGCCGATGCGCGCCAGCGCAAAGCGCAGCGCCACAAAGCTCGAACTGTTGCGCGACAGGATGGCCACGCGGTCGCCGGGCTGCACGCCGCGCGCAACCAGGCTGTGGGCCACGCGGTTGCAGATGGCGTCGGTTTCGGCATAGGTCCAGCTCACGCCGTCGAACACGATGGCGGGCTTGTCGCCCATGCGCTGCGCGGTGCGCCGCAGCACGTCGCTGATGTTCTGCTGGCGGGCACGGTGGATGGTGGCCTGCAGCGCGGCGGGGTAGCTGCTGGCAAGGTCGGCGCTCATGCAAATCCTCCTGATGTTGTGGGTGGGGCGCGAATCTGCCTTGATTGTCGGCAGGATGCGGCCGGGGCCGCCACCGGAAAAACGCCAAGGCGGGCGCCGTACACTGACCGCATGAGCAGCATCCAGACCCTGCGCCGCGTGCTGGCCGAGTGCCGCACCGTCGCCGTCGTCGGCCTGTCGCCGCAGTGGCACCGGCCCAGCCACTTTGTGGGCAAGTACCTGCTGGCGCATGGCTACCGCATGGTGCCGGTGAACCCGGCCGCCAGCGAGATCCTGGGCGAGCCCTGCTACCCCGACCTGAAGGCCGCGGCCGCGGCATGCAAGGCCCAGGGCATCACGATTGACATGGTCGACTGCTTCCGCAAGAGCGCCGACATGCCGCTGCTGGCGGATGACGCCATCGCCATCGGCGCGAGGTGCCTGTGGATGCAGCTTGGCGTGATCAACGACGAGGCGGCGCACAAGGCGCGCGCGGCGGGCCTGGAGGTGGTGATGGACCGCTGCGTGAAGATCGAGCATGCGCGGCTGTTCGGCGGCCTGAACTGGGCCGGCGTGAACACCCGGGTGATCTCGGCCAAGCGGCCGCAGCAACTGCCGTACTAGTTGCGGCATGGACCGACATCGATCGACCTGACTTCACCACACGCTGCCCCATGGACAAAGACCGCGACTACGGCTTCGGCACCCGCGCCATTCACGCCGGCGCCGTGCCCGACCCGGTGACCGGCGCGCGCGCCACGCCGATCCACCAGACCACCAGCTTCGTTTTCGACAACGCCGACCACGCGGCCAGCCTGTTCAACCTGCAGACCTTCGGCAACGTCTACAGCCGCATCAGCAACCCGACGGTGGCGGTGCTCGAAGAGCGCGTGGCCTCGCTCGAGGGTGGCCGCGCGGCACTGGCGTGCGCCACGGGCATGGCCGCGCAGATGAGCGCGCTGCTGGCCATCCTGAAGGCGGGCGACCACATCGTGGCGGCGAGTACGCTGTACGGCGGCACCATCGGGCAGCTGGGCATCGGTTTTTCGCGGCTGGGCATCGAGACCACCTTCGTCGACCCGGCCGACCCCGACAACTTCCGCCGCGCGATCCGGCCGACCACCCGCGCGCTGTACGGCGAGACGATCGGCAATCCGCTGGTGAACGTGCTCGACATCGAAGCAGTGGCCGCCATCGCGCACGAACATGGCCTGCCGCTGGTGATCGACAACACCGTGGCCAGCCCCTACCTGTGCACGCCGTTCGCGTTTGGCGCCGACATCGTGGTGCACAGCGCGACCAAGTACCTGGGCGGGCACGGCACCACGCTGGCAGGCGTGCTGGTGGAAAGCGGAAAGTTCGACTGGGGCTCGGCGCTTTCGGCACCCAAGTTCCCCGACATGCTCGAGCCCAGCCGCGCCTACCATGGCGTGAAGTTCTACGAGACCTTCGGCGACTTCGGCTACACGATGAAGGCGCGCATGGAGGTCAACCGCACCTTCGGCAACAGCCTGTCGCCGCTGAACGCGTGGCTGATCCTGCAGGGCATCGAGACGCTGCACCTGCGCATGCAGGCGCACTGCCGCAACACGCTGCACATCGCGCGCTGGCTGCGCGAGCATCCGCGGGTGGCCTGGGTCAACTACCCGGGGCTCGAGGATTCGCCTTACTTCGCGCTCGCGAAAAAGCAGTTCCGCAGCATTGACGGCATGCCGGGCGCGTCCGGCATCCTGACCTTCGGCATCCGTGCCGACGACCCGGCGCGCGCTGGCGAGCGCTTCATCGACGCCTGCGAATTCCTGAGCCACCTGGCCAACATTGGCGACGCCAAGACGCTGGTGATCCACCCGGCGTCCACCACCCACCGGCAACTCAATGAAGCCGAACTGAAACAGGCCGGCGTCAGCGCCGACATGATCCGCCTGAGCGTGGGCATCGAAGACGTGGAAGACATCGTCTGGGACATCGACCAGGCGCTGCGCCAAGCGGTGTGAGTCGGCTCGGTTCTCTGTCGTGGCGTCAGGGTCAGTGCGGTGGCCAGTCAGTGGAGGCCGAGCGAGAAGCACAGCCTGGGGCGGGTGCGCGCAGCGCACTTCGTGAACTGACTCGCGGCAGCTGTTCGAGCGGAACGCGCAAGGCGCGTGCAGCGAGTTCTGCCGCGCAGCCCCAGGCGAGCATCGCAGCGGTGCCGGGCTGCAAGCCCGGACGGCATCGTCTGACTGGCCACCGTGCTGACCCTGACGCCAAGGCGCACCCGCCGTCGCTGTCATGCGTCAGAATGTCAACCTTCATTGACACCGGAGGAGACGGCGCCGCGCAACACGCCCCGCACGAGGCGATGCGCGGCCTGCACCACACGATGAGCTTCGCCCCCCTGCAGAACGACAGCTTCCTGCGCGCCTGCTGGCGCCTGTCCACGCCGCACACGCCCGTGTGGCTGATGCGCCAGGCCGGCCGCTACCTGCCCGAGTACTGCGCCACCCGCGCCAAGGCGGGCAGCTTCATGGGACTGGCGACCAACGTGGACTACGCGACCGAGGTCACGCTGCAGCCGCTGGACCGCTACGCGCTGGATGCGGCCATCCTGTTTTCCGACATCCTGACCGTGCCCGACGCGATGGGCCTGGGCCTGAGCTTCGCGCAGGGCGAGGGCCCGCGCTTTGCCACCGCGGTACGCGACGAGGCCGCCGTGAATGCGCTGCGCGTGCCCGACATGGACAAGCTGCGCTATGTGTTCGATGCGGTCACCTCCATCCGCCGTGCGCTGAACGGCCGTGTGCCGCTGATCGGCTTCTCCGGCAGCCCATGGACGCTGGCCTGCTACATGGTCGAGGGCGCTGGCAGCGACGACTACCGCCTGGTCAAGAGCATGCTGTACGGCCGCCCGGACCTGATGCACCGCATCCTTGCGGTCAACGCCGACGCGGTGGCGGCCTACCTGAATGCGCAGATCGAGGCCGGCGCGCAGGCGGTGATGATCTTCGACAGCTGGGGCGGCGTGCTTGCTGACGGCGCCTTCCAGAAGTTCAGCCTGAGCTACACCGCGCGCGTGCTGTCGCAGCTCAAGCGCGAACACGACGGCGCACGCATTCCACGCATCGTCTTCACCAAGGGCGGCGGCTTGTGGCTGGCCGAGATGGGCAAGCTCGACTGCGAGGTGCTGGGGCTGGACTGGACGGTCAACCTCGGCCAGGCGCGCGCACTCGTGGGTGGCACCCATGCACTGCAAGGCAATGTGGACCCCAACGTGCTGTTCGCGCCGCCCGAGGCGATCCGCGCCGAGGTGGCCAAGGTGCTGGAGAGTTTTGGCCTGCCGCACACCGGTGACGGTTACGGCGCAGGCCACATCTTCAATCTGGGGCACGGCATCAGCCAGTACACGCCGCCCGAGCATGTGAGCGTGCTGGTGGACGCGGTGCACGACTACTCGCGCCGCATGCGGCAATAAGGGCGCTGGAACAAGCCCGCCGCGGGCACGCCACCGGGAAATCCCCTAGTGTCAAAGCCGTCCATATATTGCCAATAGTTACTGACTTATGCACACAAGCGGGGCAGCGAGGGGTGGCTCAGAATTTGCCTGACAGGTGAAGGGATTTTCGTCTCGCGGCAACGCTAAGTTGTTGATTTCAAAGGACTCCCGCCAGTGCCAATTTTCCGTGCAATCCGTCCCAAGCCTTGATTCATGCGGGTTTCGGCAGAGCGCATGGCGACTATCAACAAAGTTATCCACAGAAATTCTGGATGGTTGCGAAAGACGAGTGAGATCAAGCACTTAGCTCACTTTTTTGAAACTTGAGTGAACTGTCTTTCGCGCTGCAACGAATCCATGCCGCACCGCCTGCCCGTGCGGGTCGCGACACCAGCGCACAGCGCGCTGCACGGCCCGCTGACGTACCTGAGTGAGGAGCCACTCGCGCCCGGAACCATGGTGCGTGTTCCGCTGGCCACGCGCGAGGTGCTGGGCATCGTGTGGGACAGCACGCCTGCCGACAGCGGCACGCCGCAGGAAGGTGATCTGCGGCCTCTTGCCGCGGTGCTGCACTCGCTGCCGCCGCTGGATGCCGCCTGGCGGCAACTGGTGGACTTTGCTGCGCGCTACTACCAGCGCTCGGCCGGCGAAGTGGCGCTGGCCGCGTTGCCGCCGGCGTTGCGCCAGGTCGACGAAGCGGCGCTCGGCCGCCGCCTGGCGCGCGCCCGGCCAAAGGCCGCTGCACGCGAGCCCACGGCGCAGCCCGCGCCGGTGACGCATCCCGCCGCTGACGCCAGCGCAGCGCCCGCACCCAACGCTGCGCAACAGGCGGCCATCGATGCCATCGCCAGCGCGTGGGCCGCGCCGCACGAAGGGCAGGCCCGCGAGCCTGGCGTGCACCTGCTGTTCGGCGCCACCGGCAGCGGCAAGACCGAGGTCTATCTGCGCGCGGTGCAGCAGGCGCTGCAGTCGGCACCGCCAGGGCCCGCAGGCCTGGCAGCGCAGGCGCTGGTGATGGTGCCCGAGATCAACCTGACGCCACAGCTGGAGCAGCGCTTTCGCGAGCGTTTCGCGCCGGTCTACGGCGCCGACGCGGTGGTGTCGATGCACAGCGCCATGACCCCGGCGCAGCGGCTGCGCAGCTGGATCGCGGCGCACACCGGGCAGGCGCGCATCGTGCTGGGCACGCGGCTGGCGGTGCTGGCCTCGCTGCCGGCGCTGCGCCTGATCGTGGTCGACGAGGAACACGACCCGAGCTACAAGCAGCAAGAAGGCGCACGCCACTCGGCGCGCGACCTGGCCATCTACCGCGGCCGGCTGCAGGGCGCAGCGGTGGTGCTGGGCTCGGCCACGCCGTCGCTGGAGAGCTGGCATGCGGCGCAGCAGGGTCGCTACCGGTTGCTGGCGCTGCCGCAGCGCATCGGCGACGGCGCGCTGCCGCAGGTGCGCGTGGTCGACATGCGGCTGCAACCGCGCGGCACCGTCTTCAGCGGCACGCTGCTTGATGCACTGCGCGAGCGGCTGGCGCGCGGCGAGCAGTCGCTGCTGTTCCTCAACCGGCGCGGCTATGCGCCGGTGCTCGCCTGCAGCGACTGCGGCTGGAAGAGCGAATGCCCGCACTGCAGCGCCTACCGCGTGTTCCACAAGAGCGACCGCACGCTGCGCTGCCATCACTGCGGCCTGTCGCAGCGGGTGCCGCGCGCCTGCCCCGGCTGCGGCAACCTCGACATCGCTGCGCTGGGCCGCGGCACCGAGCAGCTGGAGGAGCGCGTGGCCGAGCTGCTGCGCAGCGAACGCAATGCCCAGGGCGAGGCGGTACGCATCGCGCGCATCGACGCCGACAGCGCGCGCAGTCGCGAGGCGCTGGCGCAGCAGCTCGCGCAGGTGCATGCCGGCGAGGTGGATGTGCTGGTGGGCACGCAGATGGTGGCCAAGGGCCATGACTTCCGGCGCATCACGCTGGTGGCTGCGGTCAACCCCGACATGGCGCTGTTCTCCAGCGACTTTCGCGCGCCCGAGCGGCTGTTCTCGCTGCTTCTGCAGGCCGCCGGTCGCGCCGGGCGCGATGCGCAGCACGCCGCGCGCAGCGAGATGTGGGTGCAGACCTTCCATCCCGAGCATCCGATGTTCGATGCGCTGCGCCGCCACGACTACGAGGGCTTTGCCGCACAGCAGCTGCGCGAGCGCGAGCAGGCCGGCATGCCGCCCTTCGCGTTTCAGGCGCTGGTGCGTGCCGAGGCGCGCACGCAAGAGTCGGCGCAGGCCTTCCTGCGCGCTGCGCGCGAGGGCTTCAACGAACTGCTGAAAGGCACGGCGCCGCAACCGGGCCTGGACGCCGACGCGGTGCGCGCCTACCCGCCGGTGCCAATGGGTCTGCAGCGCGTGGCCAATGTGGAGCGCGCGCAGATGCTGGTGGAAGCGCCGTCACGCGCCGCGCTGCAGCGGCTGTTGCAGGCCTGGCAGCCGCTGCTGCGCGCACTGCCGCGCCAGGGCGTGCTGCGCTGGGCGGTGGATGTGGACCCGCTGGCGGTCTGAGGCACCCGGCGCGGCCGCCGGGCCGCCGCAAGAGCGTCGGGCGCTAGAGGCTGTCGCGCAGCTGCAGCGCCCGCTCATACAGCGCATTGCGCGGCTCGCCGCTGATGTCTGCCGCCAGGCGCACCGCGGTCTTCAGCGGCACCTCGGGCAGCAGCAGGCGCAGCACGCGCTCGCCCTCGCCAGCGGTCGCAGGCTGCGCATCGGCCCAGGCGTGCAGCACCAAGGCAAACTCGCCGCGCGTGCGCTGCGCGTCGGCCGCAAGCCAGGCTTTGAGTCCGGCGCAAGGCAGGGTGGCAATCGTCTCGAACTGCTTGGTGAGCTCACGCGCCACGGTGACGGGCCGCTCGCCCAGCGGCTCCAGGGCGCCCGCCAGCGCCTCGATGCGATGTGGCGCCTCGAGCAGCACCACGGTGCGCGGTTCGTGCGCCAGCCGCTGCACCGCGGCTTCGCGCTCGTGTGCCTTGGCCGGCAGGAACCCGGAAAACACGAACGCAGCCTCGGCGCCGTCGGGCGCGCCAGTTGCACCGGCTGCACCGCTGCCAGCGGCGCTGAGCGCTGCCGTGACGCTGCTGGCCCCGGGCAGCGGCACCACCCGCAGGCCGGCGGCCTGCACCGCTGCGGCCAGCCGCGCACCCGGGTCGCTTACGGCGGGCGTTCCGGCGTCGCTGGCGTAGGCCACCCGCTCGCCGCCGTGCAGCCGCGCGATCACCGTCTGCGCGGCTTCGGCTTCGTTGTGCTGGTGCAGGGCCATCAGCCCGCCGGCGGGCCGCTCGATGCCAAAGGCCCGCAGCAGCGACTGCGTGTGGCGGGTGTCCTCGCAGGCCACCACATCCACCATTTGCAACAGGTGCAGCGCACGCAGGCTGATGTCGGCGAGGTTGCCGATCGGCGTGGCCACCATGTACAGGGTGCCGCGCGGATAATCCTGCGCACCGGCCACGCCGCTTGCGGCCTGCAATGCGGACTGCCAGGCCAGGCTCATCGCGAACGCCCCGGCTTCACCGATGCCGCCTGCACCACACCACGCAAGGGGAGCATGAGCACTGCCGATCCGCGCCGCGCACCGCGTGCCGACACGCCCACCACCAAGGCCCGCGGCGACGCGGCCGAGCAGCGTGCGCTGGCGCATCTGGTGGATTGCGGCTTGCGGCTGGTCACGCGCAATTATCGAACGCCCGGGCGCGGCGGCGGCGAGATCGACCTGGTGATGCGCGAACCCGACGGCACCCTGGTGTTTGTGGAGGTACGCGGGCGCAGCGGCAGCGCGCACGGCGGCGCCGGCGCGAGCATCGGTGGCGTCAAGCAGCGGCGCATCGTGTTTGCCGCGCGCCATTACCTGCTGCGGGTGCATCCGCTGCCGCCATGCCGCTTTGACGTGGTGCTGATCGACGGCGATGCGCTGCAGTGGATTCGCGGCGCCTTTGATGCCTCGTGAATGCCCGGTGAATGCCTGGTGAATGGGTCGTGACCCCAGGCCCGGCCCTCGCCGCTATCATCCCCGCACATGCTTGAGCTTCGCATCCAGCAGCACTTCATCGACAGCGCCGACCTGAACTACCAGGCTGCGCAGGCCCTGGGCAAGCCGCTGGCTGCAGCGGTGCAGGCGCTGCTGGCCTGCGTGACCGGTGGCGGCAAGGTGCTGGCCTGCGGCAGCGGCCGCTCGGGCGCGCTGTCGCAGGCCTTTGTGGTGCAGTTCGTTGCGCGCTACGAGCGCGAACGCCCCGGGCTTGGCGCGCTGGCGCTTGGCGCCGATGCCGCAACGCTCAGTGCGCTGGCGCGCGAGCACGGCAGTGACGCCACGCTGGCACGCGTGCTGCGCGCGGTGGCGCAGCCTGGCGACGTGCTGCTGGCGCTGTCGGCCGACGGCCGCGATGCGGCGGTGCTGGCGGCGGTGGAGGCGGCGCACGAACGCGAGATGACCGTCGTGGCCCTCACCGGCGCCGGCGGTGGTGCGATCGGCCAGACGCTGCGCGAGACCGATGTCCATGTGTGCGTGCCCAGCGACAAGCCGGCGCGCATCCACGAAGTCCACCTGCTGGCGCTGCACTGCCTGAGCGACGGCGTGGACACCCAGTTGCTTGGAGAACAGGAGAATCCCCCATGACCGGTCCGACCCGCCCGACCCCTTGCGCTGAGCGCTCCCCCCGCCACCGCCTCGCCGCCCTGGCGCTGGCCTGCGTGGTGGCTGTCCCCGTGCTTTCGGGCTGCGCTGCCGCGGTGATCGGCGGCGCGGCAGTGGGCACCTTGGTGGCGCTGGACCGCCGCACCTCGGGCATCCAGCTCGAGGACGAGGGCATCGAGCTGCGTGCCGGTGCCCGGCTGCGCGACGCGCTGGGCGAGCCTGCGCATGTGAACGTGACCAGCTACAACCGCCAGGTGCTGCTCAGCGGCGAGGTACCCACCGACCAGGCGCGCCAGCAGGCCGAGCAGATCGCGCAGCGGGTGGAGAACGTGCGCAGCGTGGTCAACGACCTGGCCGCCATGCCCAAGAGCACGCTCGCGCAGCGGTCGAACGACGCGCTGATCACCGGCAAGGTGAAGGCTTCGCTGGTCGACGCGAAGGACCTGTCGGCCGCGGCGGTGAAGGTCGTCACCGAGCGTGGCGTGGTCTACCTGATGGGCCGCGTGACCGAGCGCGAGGTCAAGCGCGCCACCGAGATCGCCAGCCGCGTGTCCGGCGTGAAGAAGGTGGTGCGCGTGTTCGAGGTGATCAGCGAAGAGGAGCTGCGGCGCATCACCGCAGCGCAGCCGGCGCCTGCCAGGGCACCCGCAGCGTCGCCGGCACCGGCGCCGGTATCCACCGCCACCCCAACTCCTGCGCCCTCTGCCGCACCTGCGCGCTGAGGCGCGCGGCGCTCAGCGCAGCCGCTGGATCAGGCTCGAGGTGTCCCAGCGGTTGCCGCCCATGCGCTGCACCTCGGCGTAGAACTGGTCGACCAGAGCCGTCACCGGCAGCAGCGCGCCATTGCGCTTGGCCTCGTCGAGCACCAGGCCCAGATCCTTGCGCATCCAGTCCACCGCAAAGCCGAAGTCGAACTTGCCTGCGGCCATGGTCTTGCCGCGGTTGTCCATCTGCCAGCTCTGCGCCGCGCCCTTGCCGATGACATCAAGCACCTGCTCCATGTTCAGGCCCGCCTTCATGCCAAACGCAATGCCCTCCGACAGCCCCTGTACCAGCCCGGCGATGCAGATTTGGTTGACCATCTTGGTCAGCTGACCGGCGCCGCTGGCGCCCATCAGGGTGAAGGCGCGCGAGAACGCCATCGCCACCGGCTTGGCCGCATCGAACGCGGCCGCATCACCGCCGCACATCACCGTCAGCAGGCCGTTTTGCGCACCGGCCTGGCCGCCGGAGACCGGCGCGTCGACAAAGTGCAGGCCCTGTGCCTTGCCCGCTGCGTACAGCTCGCGCGCCACATCGGCCGAGGCGGTGGTGTGGTCCACGAACACCGCACCGGCCTTCATGCCGGCGAAGGCGCCATCCGCGCCCAGCGCCACCGCGCGCAGGTCGTCGTCGTTGCCCACGCAGCAGAACACCATGTCGGCACCGCTGGCCGCCTCGCGCGGGGTGGCGGCACTGGCGCCGCCGAACTCGGCCGCCCAGGCCTGCGCCTTGGCGGCGCTGCGGTTGTAGACGGTGACCTGATGCCCGGCGCGGGCCAGGTGGCCCGCCATCGGGAAGCCCATCACGCCCAGGCCCAGGAAGGCGACGCGGCGCGCAGGGGTGGATTCGTAGGTCTTGCTCTGGATGCTGCTCATGGGGTGTCCTCAAAAAAGGTGCGCACCGAAGGCGCGCAAACCCCGCAGCGTAGCAGCCGCCGGATGTTCGGGCAGATCAGTCGGCGATCGACAGGTTCTCGGTGCCCGCGCCGAGGTCGGCGACCTTGCCGCGCTTGGCATTGAGCTTGATCTGCAGCCGCAGGTCGTTGACCGAATCGGCGTTGCGCAGTGCGTCCTCGTAGCTGATCACGCCCTCGTCGAACAGGGTGAACAGCGCATGGTCGAAGGTCTGCATGCCGGTGTTGGTGTTCTTCTTCATCACTTCCTTGATCTCCGACACCTCGCCCTTGAAGATGAGGTCAGAGATCAGCGGCGTGTTGAGCATGATTTCCACCGCGGCGGCGCGCCCGCGGCCGTCTTCCTTCGGAATCAGCCGCTGCGAGATCATCGCGCGCAGGTTGAGCGACAGGTCCATCAGCAGCTGCTGGCGGCGCTCTTCGGGGAAGAAGTTGACGACGCGGTCCAGCGCCTGGTTGGTGCTGTTGGCGTGCAGCGTGGCCACGCACAGGTGGCCGGTCTCGGCGAAGACGATGGCGTGCTCCATCGTCTCGCGGTCGCGCACCTCGCCCATCAGGATCACGTCGGGCGCCTGGCGCAGCGTGTTCTTCAGGGCGATCTCCCAGTTGTCGGTGTCCAGCCCCACCTCGCGCTGCGTCACCACGCAGTTCTTGTGCGGGTGCACGAACTCGATCGGGTCTTCGATGGTGATGATGTGGCCGTGGGTCTGCTCGTTGCGCCAGTCGATCATCGCCGCCAGCGTGGTCGACTTGCCCGAGCCGGTGGCTCCCACCACGATGACCAGCCCGCGCTTGGTCAGCGAGATGTCCTTCAGGATGTCGGGCAGGCCCATGTCGTCGATGCGCGGGATGTTCTGCGGAATCACCCGCAGCACCATGCCCACACGGCCCTGCTGCACGAAGGCGTTGACGCGGAAACGGCCAAGGCCAGGCGGCGCGATCGCGAAGTTGCATTCCTTGGTGCGCTCGAACTCGGCCGCCTGGCGGTCGTTCATGATGGCGCGCGCCAGCGTCATCGTGTGCGCCGCGGTCAGCGCCTGCGGCGACACCTTGGTGATCTTGCCGTCGACCTTCATCGCCGGCGGAAAGTCGCAGGTCAGGAACAGGTCGCTGCCCTTGCGGCTGGTCATCAGCCGCAGCAGGTCGTGGATGAATTTGGTGGCCTGATCTCGTTCCATGATGCGTCCCCGCTGCGTCCGGTCAGCCCGCGAAGTTCTCCGGGCTCTTGGCCTTGACACGGGCCTCGGCGTTGCTGATGACGTTGCGGCGCACCAGGTCCTGCAGGTTCTGGTCCAGCGTCTGCATGCCAAACGAGCTGCCGGTCTGGATGGCGGAATACATCTGCGCGACCTTGCCCTCGCGGATCAGGTTGCGGATGGCGCTGGTGCCGATCATGATTTCGTGCGCCGCCACGCGGCCCTGGCCGTCCTTGGTCTTGCACAGGGTCTGCGAGATCACCGCCTGCAGCGACTCCGACAGCATCGCGCGCACCATTTCCTTTTCCTCGGCCGGGAACACGTCAATGATGCGGTCGATCGTCTTGGCGGCGCTGGAGGTGTGCAGCGTGCCGAACACCAGGTGACCGGTCTCGGCGGCGGTCATCGCCAGGCGGATGGTCTCCAGGTCACGCATCTCGCCCACCAGGATGGCGTCCGGGTCCTCGCGCAGGGCCGAGCGCAGCGCGGCGGAGAAGCTCAGCGTCATCGGGCCGACCTCGCGCTGGTTAATCAGGCACTTCTTGGATTCATGCACGAATTCGATCGGGTCTTCCACCGTCAGGATGTGGCCGTACTCGTTTTCGTTGAGGTAATTGATCATCGCCGCCAGCGTGGTCGACTTGCCCGAGCCGGTCGGTCCGGTCACCAGCACCAGGCCACGCGGCTTGAGCGCGAGCTCGGCAAAGATCTTGGGGGCGTTGAGCTGCTCCAGCGTCAGGATCTTTGACGGGATCGTGCGGAACACCGCGCCCGCGCCGCGCTGCTGGTTGAAGGCGTTGACCCGAAAGCGCGCCAGGCCTTCGATCTCGAACGAGAAGTCGACCTCCAGCATCTCCTCGTACTGCTTGCGCTGCGAGTCGTTCATCAGGTCGAAGATCATCCCGTGGACCTCTTTGTGGTCCAGGGCGTCGACGTTGATGCGGCGCACGTCGCCGTGCACGCGGATCATGGGAGGCAGCCCAGCCGACAGGTGAAGGTCCGATGCCTTGTTCTTGACGCTGAAAGCCAGCAGCTGGGTGATGTCCACGCGATCCCTCGATTACCGTTACAGGCCGGAACTTTTGCTACGCTGTTCCATTATGACCACGATCGGGGCGCAACTGGGGGCTGTTCGTGCCCGAATTGCGGCATCTTGCCAACGATTCGGCCGCGAACCGGCGTCGGTGAGGCTGCTGGCGGTGTCCAAGACCTTCCCGCCCGAGGCGGTGCGCGACGCCCTGGCGGCCGGGCAACAGGCTTTTGGCGAGAACTATGTGCAGGAGGGAGTGGACAAGATCCTCGCCCTGCGCGACTGGCAGGCGCGCGGCCTGGCGCCGGCCGGGCCGATCGAATGGCACTGCATCGGCCCGCTGCAGAGCAACAAGACCCGGCCGGTGGCCGAGCATTTCGACTGGGTGCACAGCGTCGAGCGGCTGAAGATCGCCCAGCGGTTGAGCGACCAGCGCCCGCCGGGGCTGGCGCCGCTGCAGGTGTGCATCCAGGTCAATGTGGACGGCGGGCCGACCAAGTCCGGCGTGGCGCCGGCCGAGGCCAGTGACCTCGCGCATGCGGTGGCGGCGCTGCAGCGGCTGCGCCTGCGCGGGCTGATGTGCATTCCCGAGCCGGCAGCCGACTTTGAAGCCGCCTGCGAGGTCTTTGGCCGGGCACGCGCCCTGTTCGAGCAGCTGCGCGCCGAGGGCCTGGCGCTGGACACCCTGTCGATGGGTATGAGCGCCGACCTCGAAGCTGCGATCGCCAGTGGCAGCACCCTGGTGCGGGTGGGCACCGCGATCTTCGGCGCCCGCTAGCCCCCGGCCAGGCTGAACACCGGCCGGCGCGCGCCCACCACCGCACCGCGCACGCTCAGGATGTCGCTGCCGCGCCACGGCTCAAGCGCCGTGCGCTGGGCGTCGTCGAGCCAGCCAAGCTGGTCCAGAGCCGCCACCGTGGCCGCAAACAGCGCGGGCTTGCTGCCGTCGCTGATCTTGATCGCCAGCGCCTGGCGCCGGCTGCGGCTGGCCACCACCTGAACGCCGTCGGCGCCCACCTTGGTGATCCAGTCGCCGCGCCCGGCGCGCATGAAGGCCGCATCGTTGCGGCCGGTGCCGCTGACGAGTTCCGGGTAGTCGCTCATCGCGCCGCCCAGCGCGTCGAAGGCCTCTCCAAAGTCGCCATCGTCGCGGCCCGAGGCGATGCGGGCGTAGGCGCGCGCCAGAGCCGACAGCGGCAGCGCGTAGTTGGGTGCCGAGCAGCCGTCGATGCCGATCGGCATTTCATCGGCCGCCACGCCAGCCGCGCGCGCCACATCGCGGCGGATCGCCTGCTGCAGCGGATGCGCCGGGTCCAGATGTTTCTCCAGCGGCCAGCCCTGGTGCACGCAGCAGGCCAAAAAGCCCGCATGCTTGCCGCTGCAGTTGTGGTGCCGCTCGTCAAAGCTGGCTGGCGCCGGGCCCACGCCGTGCTCCACGTAGTAGGGCATGTGGCAGCCACACTGCAGCCGGCGGTAGCCCTGCTGCGCCTTGGCCAGGATGGTCTCGACCTCCCGTACGTGCGAGGGCTCGCCGTTGTGGCTGGCGCACAGCAGCGCAAGCTGCGGCGCCTCCAGGCCCAGCGCCTTCGCGCCGCCGCCGTGCACGAAGGGCAGCGCCTGCAGGGCCTTCAGGGTCGAGCGGGTGAAGGTCTGCCAGTGCGGGTTGCCGGCCTGGGCCTGTACGCGGCCAGCCGCGTCCACCACGGCAAGCGCGCCGAAGTGCACGCACTCGCGGGTGCCGCCGCGGGTGGTTTCGATCAGGGGGACAAGTTCCATGCCGTGATTGTGATCGCGCCGCGCCACAATGCGCCGCATGAACACGCTGCGTTCGCCCCTGCAGGGGCAGGTGGTCCAGTGGCTGGCCGCGCCCGGTGAGCCGGTGCGCGCAGGCCAGCTGCTGGTGGTGCTGGAAGCAATGAAGATGGAGCACGAGGTGCGCGCCCCCTGCGACGGCGTGCTGCGCGAGGCGCTTTACGCCGCAGGCGAGACGGTGGACGCCGATGCGGCACTGGCGGTGGTGCAGCCCACCGCCGGCGCGACCCGCACGGGCGGCGCAACCCATTCAGCAGCGCCAACGGGCACCGGGGCCGGCGCGCAGCCCACCATCCGCCCCGACCTGCAGCGCGTGATCGACCGCCACGCCTTCACTGCCGACGCCGCGCGGCCTGAGGCGATGGCCAGGCGCCATGCGCTGGGCCTGCGCAGCGCGCGCGAGAACATCGCCGACCTGTGCGACGCCAGGAGCTTCGACGAATACGGTGCACTGGCGGTGGCAGCGCAACAGTCCCGCCGCAGCGCCGACGACCTGATGCGCCACACGCCGGCCGACGGCATGGTCACCGGCATCGGTCGCATCAATAGCGCCGCGTTCGGGCCGGAGCGATCGCGCGCGGTGGTGATGGCCTACGACGCCACGGTGCTCGCCGGCACGCAAGGCTTTCGCAACCACCAGAAGACCGACCGCATGCTGGGCCTGGCGCTCGAGCACCGGCTGCCGGTGGTGCTGTTCGCTGAAGGCGGTGGCGGCCGCCCGGGTGATGTGGACATGCGCATCGTCGCCGGCCTGCATGTGCCCACCTTCGCAAGCTTCGCGCGCCTGAACGGCCGCGTGCCGGTGATCGGCATCGTCGCAGGCCGCTGCTTCGCCGGCAACGCGGCCCTGCTGGGCTGTTGCGACGTGGTGATTGCCACCCGCGACAGCAACATCGGCATGGGCGGGCCCGCGATGATCGAAGGCGGCGGCTTGGGCGTGTACCGGCCCGAGGACATCGGCCCGAGCGCGGTTCAGCACGCCAACGGCGTGATCGACATCCTGTGCGATGACGAAGCGCAGGCCGTCGCGGCGGCCCAGCAGTACCTGTCGTACTTTCAGGGCGCGCTGCCCGAATCAGAGGCCGAAGCGCCGGACCCGCAGCGCCTGCGCGAGGTGGTGCCAGAGAACCGGCTGCGTGCCTACGACACCCGCGCTGCGATCGAAGGCATCGCCGATGCGGGCTCGGTGCTGTACCTGCGCACCGGCTTTGGCGCGGGCATCCACACCGCGCTGGCGCGCATCGGCGGGCGGCCGGTGGGCCTGATCGCCAACAACCCCTCTCACCTCGGCGGCGCCATCGACGCCGATGCCGCCGACAAGGCCGCGCGCTTCATGCAGCTGTGCAATGCGCATGGCCTGCCGCTCATCAGCCTGGTGGACACGCCGGGCTTCATGGTCGGCCCCGAGATCGAGACCCGCGCGCAGGTGCGCCATGTCAGCCGCATGTTCGTGGCCGCGGCGCATTTGCGCGTGCCCGTGCTGGCGGTGGTGCTGCGCAAGGGCTACGGCCTGGGCGCGATGGCGATGTGCGCGGGCGGCTTTCATGTGCCGGTGTTCACGCTGTCGTGGCCCACCGGCGAGTTCGGCGGCATGGGCCTGGAAGGCGCGGTGCGGCTGGGCTGGCGCAAGGAGCTGGAAGCCGCGCCCGAAGGCCCCGAGCGTGAGGCGCTGTTCCAGCGGCTGGTGGCGCAGCAGTACGAGGCCGGTCACGCGCTGAACATGGCAGCCACGCTGGAGCTGGACGCGGTGATCGACCCGGCCGAAACGCGCGCCCGGCTACTGCACGGCCTGCAGTCGGCGCCGGTGCGTCCGCTCACGCAACCGCTGCCGATCGACAGCTGGTGAGCAGGGCCGGGGCTGCGCGCGGCAGGGCCGCGTGATACCCTCAATGCCCTTTTTCGCATTCGCATTCCATATCCTGAAAGCGAGGCTGCCATGCCCGGACTGCTGCCCCACGTTGACCCGAACGGCCTGCTCGAGTTCTCGGTCGTCTACACCGACCGCGCGCTCAACCACATGTCGCGCAGCTTCCAGGGCGTGATGAAGGACATCTCGGGCATCCTGAAAGAGGTGTACCGCGCCAAGTCGGTGGCCCTCGTGCCCGGCAGCGGCACCTTCGGCATGGAATCGGTCGCGCGCCAGTTCGCCACCGACAAGAAGGTGCTGGTCATCCGCAACGGCTGGTTCAGCTACCGCTGGACGCAGATCTTCGAGATGGGCCGCATTCCGTCGCAGGAGATCGTGCTGAAGGCGCGCAAGACCGGCCCCGGCCGCACCGACCCGTGGGCGCCCTGCCCGCTGGCCGAGGTGCAGGCCACCATCCGCAGCGACAAGCCGGCGGTGGTGTTCGCACCGCATGTGGAGACGTCCGCCGGCATCATCCTGCCCGACGACTACCTGCGCGGCGTGGCCGATGCGGCGCACGAGGTGGGCGCGCTGTTCGTGCTGGACTGC
>JBDLRH010000005.1:0-34069 GCA_039800165.1 Pseudomonadota bacterium | reverse complement strand
CTGGTGCGACACGAAGGTGTAGCCCTGCTCGCGCGCCTTGAACTCGGGCTCCTGCACCATGTTCACGTAGTGCTTCATGCCCTCGCCGCGGGCGTAGGCGTGTGCGAACTGGAAGGTGTTGTACCAGTTGAGGTGGATGCCTGCGAGCGTGATGAACTGGTACTTGTAGCCCAGTGCCGACAGCTCGTCCTGGAAGGCGGCAATCGTCTTGTCGTCCAGGTTCTTCTTCCAGTTGAACGAGGGCGAGCAGTTGTACGACAGCAGCTTGCCCGGGTGCTTGGCGTGCACCGCCTGCGCGAACTCGCGCGCAAAGCCGAGGTCAGGCGTGCCGGTCTCGCACCACACCAGGTCGGCGTACTCGGCATAGGCCACACCGCGGCTGATCGCCTGCTCCAGGCCGTTCTTCACGCGGAAGAAGCCCTCTTGCGTACGCTCACCGGTCAGGAACGGCTTGTCGTTCGCGTCGTGGTCGCTGGTGATCAGGTTGGCGGCTTCAGCGTCGGTGCGTGCCAGCACGATGGTGGGCACGCCCATCACATCGGCTGCAAAGCGCGCGGCGATCAGCTTCTCGCAGGCCTCTTGCGTGGGCACCAGCACCTTGCCGCCCATGTGGCCGCACTTCTTCACGGCAGCCAGCTGGTCTTCAAAGTGCACGCCGGCCGCACCGGCAGCGATCATGTTCTTCATCAGCTCGAAGGCGTTGAGCACGCCACCGAAGCCGGCTTCCGCGTCCGCCACGATCGGCAGGAAGTAGTCGATGTACTCCTTGCTCTCAGGGCCCACGCCGCGGCTCCACTGGATCTCGTCGGCGCGCTTGAAGGTGTTGTTGATGCGGCGGACCATGGTGGGCACCGAGTCATAGGCGTACAGCGACTGGTCCGGGTACATCGTCTCGGAGGTGTTGCCGTCCGCGGCCACCTGCCAGCCCGACAGGTACACCGCCTCGAGGCCGGCCTTGGCCTGCTGCATCGCCTGGCCGGCGGTGATGGCGCCAAAGGCGTTGACATAGCCCTTGGCCGCGGCGCCGTTGATCAGGCTCCACAGCTTGTCGGCACCGCGCTGGGCCAGCGTGTGCTCGATCTGCACGCTGCCGCGCAGGCGCACGACGTCGGCGGCGCTGTAGCCGCGCTTGATGCCTTTCCAGCGCGGGTTCTCAGCCCAATCCTTTTCGAGGGCGGCGATCTGTTGTTCACGGGTGGTTTGCGACATGGCTCTCTCTCCTGAGGTGTGACACAAGACGAACAAGAAACTTCAACGGCACCGGCGGCTGGCTTGCGCGCGGATGGCCGGGTGGCCGTTGAGGTGTACTGTAAGTCTTATACAAGACGGGAAACCGCTCTTATGTCTTATAGAAGAGATATTTTTATTTCCAATGAAATCAATGGCTTAGGGTCGCCGTTTCTCATTACGGCAACCGATCTCTCGCATTGGAAAATTTTTGCGCAGTGCAACATGCGCACTTTTCATGATACGCAATGAAATATTCACTGCTGAAACATCAAAGCGGTAACGCAGCCGCCTTACGCCAAACGCCCAGCACAACGCGGCTGACCCCCCGCAAAGACTCAGCGCTGCAGCCAGTCGCCGCTGGCAATCACCGGCGCACCGGCGATGCGATGCGGCTGCACCTCGTACAGCAGCACCTCCAGCGGTTGCTGCGCCACCACGACGGTGAGGCGGCGCTTGAGGTACTCGTCGTCGGCGCGACCGCGGATCTCTTCGATTGCATCGAGCTGCGGCTCGAGCGACGCATCGATGGCGTACACCTCGCCCACCACCGCTGCATCGCCGTGCAGACGCAGCCCGGGGTAGGCCCCCAGGTCGTACAGCGTGCCCCTGACCTGCGCCATGCCGACAAATCGCGGCGCGGGCTGCAGGCGGTGGATGTCGTTCATCTCGCCGCGGCGCAGCGTGCCGTACACGAACACATGCCGCGAGGGCAACGCATCGTGTCGCATGGCGCCGGATGCGGGCGCCGCAGTCGGGTCGGAAGAGGAACTCATCGGGGCAGCAGGCACGCGCGTGATGCATGATGCGCGCCGTCGCACAAGTCTATCGTCCACCGGATCCCTTGCCGTGTCGCCCTCACCTGCCCGCAGCCCCTCGCCGCTTGCCGCGCGGCTGTGCCTGGCGCTCAGCATGGCGCTGGTGGGCAGCTATGTGGCACTGTCCAAGCCGCTGCTGGCGGTGCTGCCGGTGGTGCTGCTGGCATGGCTGCGCTTTGGCATCGGCGGCATCGCCATGGCGCACTGGCTGCGCCGCCCGGCCGACGAGCCGCCGCTGAACCGGCGCACCCACCTGCTGCTGTTCCTCGAAAGCTTTCTCGGCAACTTCCTCTTCACGCTGTGCATGCTGGGCGGCATGCGGCTGACCTCGGCGGTCTCGGCTGGCGTGATCCTCGCGGCGATTCCGGCGATGGTGGCGCTCCTGAGCTGGCTGTTCCTGCGCGAGCGCATCACGCCGCGCCTGCTGGCCGCGATTGCATGTGCCTGTGCCGGCATCGCGCTGCTGGCGTGGTCGCGGCCACCCGCGGCAGAGGCCGGGGCCGGCACCGCAGCGGCCTCGCGCGAATGGCTGGGCAACCTGCTGATTTTTGGTGCGGTGGTGTGCGAGGCTTCGTATGCGGTGATCGGCAAGGCGCTGACCGGCACGCTCGGCCCCCGCCGCATCAGCGCACTCATCAACCTGTGGGGCTTCGTGCTGATGACGCCGCTGGGCCTGTGGGCGGCGCTGCAGTTCGACTTCTCGGTGATCAGCCTGCCGGTTGCCGCGCTGCTGCTGTTCTACTCGCTGGCTGCCAGCGTGTGGACGGTGTGGCTGTGGATGACCGGCCTGCGCACCGTGCCTGCCGCACAGGCCGGCGTGTTCACCGTGTTTCTGCCGGTGTCGGCCGCGCTGGTCGGGATGCTCGCGCTCGGCGAGCGCGCCAGCGCCGCGCAGTTCGCCGCACTCGCACTGGCGCTGGCCGGCGTGGTGCTGGCCACCTGGCCGGTCAGAGCAGCGGCTGCGCGCTGAGCACGATGCCGTCTTCGTCGGCGTAGAGCCAGTCGCCGGGGCGCACCATGGTGCCCTGCACCGTCACCGGCACATCGCGCTGGCCTTCGCCGCGCTTGGCCGGGCGCATCGGCACCAGCGCCAGCGCACGCACCCCCAGCGACAGCGCACGCAACTCCGCCAGGTCGCGCACCGCGCCGTCCACCAGCACGCCGGCCCAGCCGTTGCGCGCCGCGTCGGCCGCGAGGTTGCCCCCCATCAGCGCGCAGCGCAGCAGCCCGCCGCCGTCGACCACCAGCACCCGGCCCTGCCCCGGCTCTGCCACCGCGTCGCGCACCCGCGAGTTGTCGCCCATGCAGCGCAGCGTCACCACCGTCCCGGCAAAGCGGGGCAATCCGCCGTAGTCGTGGAACACCGGGGGCAGCACGCGAAAGGCGCCCGAGGCATCGGCCTCGTGGGCATCGCAGAGGTCGCAGGTCGAAAACGTCAGGGCCATGGTGGCGCTCTCCTGGGGGAAGCGGGGTGCGCTCTCGAGGGAACCCGGAGGCGCGTCAGAGGGAAAACGGGTCGAAAAAAAACGACATCCCAGAGGAGAAAACGTGTTTTTCCCCTTGGAAACGCGTTTTTTCTCCTATAGCATCCGCTTTGCCTGAGGCAGGGGACTCATCGTCGGGTGGCATTGTCGCAGGCGAACGTTCAACTTCTAGAAGGAAACACAATCATGGCAACTGCGAAGAAGAAGGCTCCGGCCAAGAAGGCCGCTGCGAAGAAGCCGGCCGCCAAGAAGGCTCCGGCGAAGAAGGCCCCGGCGAAGAAGGCTGCACCGGCGAAGAAAGCCGCTGCGAAGAAGCCGGCCGCCAAGAAGGCGCCTGCGAAGAAAGCTGCTGCGAAGAAGCCGGCCGCCAAGAAGGCACCTGCGAAGAAGCGCACGCCCAACGCTGCCTTCATGAAGGCCCTGACGCCCAGCGCTGCGCTCGGCGCCGTTGTGGGTTCCGCCCCGCTGCCGCGCACCGAGATCGTCAGCAAGCTGTGGACCTACATCAAGAAGAACGGCCTGCAGGACAAGGTCAACAAGCGCATGATCAACGCCGACGCCAAGCTGAAGGACATCTTCGGCAAGGCGCAAGTCTCGATGTTCGAGATGGCTGGCCTGATCGGCAAGCACGTCAAGTAATCCGGCCCACGCCGGATTGCCAAGGCCGCCTGCGGGCGGCCTTTTTCATGCCCTGCACCGCGTGTGTGGCGCGCCAGTGGCCGCTCAGCGCTTCTTCAGCGCCGCATCGGTGATGGCGTCGAGCGTGCCGCGGGTGGTGATGACCTGCGGGTCGAGCACGGCCTCGATCAGCGTGCCGTGGGGCCGCGCAAGCGCCGCAAGCAAGGCCGGCTCGAACTCGTCGGTGCGGGTGATGCGTACCCCCTCGTAGCCGTAGGCGCGCGCCAGCGCGGCGAAGTCGGGGTTGTGCAGCTGCGAGCCGCTCACATGCCGCGGGTACTCGCGCTCCTGGTGCATGCGGATGGTGCCGTACATGCCGTTGTTGAGCAGCAGGATGATGGTCTTGGCGCCATGCTGCACGGCGGTGGCCAGCTCTTGCCCGTTCATCAGGAAATCGCCATCGCCCGCGATGGTGAACACGGTGCGCCCGCTCACGATGCTGGCCGCAATGCCCGCCGGCACGCCATAGCCCATGCTGCCCACCGTGGGGGCGACCTGCGTCTTGAGGCCATGCACCAGGCCCGGGTAGCGGTAGAAGCGGTGCAGCCAGCTGGCAAAGTTGCCCGCGCCGTTGGTCAGCACCGCGTCGGCGGGCAGGTGCTTTTGCAGCACGCCCACCACCGCAGGCATGTCGATGTCACCGGGCAATGGCTGCGGTTGCAGGTTGGCCTGGTAGTCGGCGTGGCAGGCGGCGGTCCAAGCCTCCCAGGGCACGCTTGGCGGCGCGGTCAGCACCTCAAGGCTGCGCGCCGCGGCATTCATGGTGGAGAGCATCGCCAGGTCGGCCTGGTACACGCGGTTGAGTTCCTCCGCACTGGCGTGGATGTGCACCAGCTTCTGCGCCGGCTTCGGTGGCGTGAGCAAGGTGTAGCCGCCGGTGGTCATCTCGCCCAGGCGCGGGCCGATGGCGATGATCAGGTCGCTGTCTTTGACCCGCTGCGCCAGCCGCGGGTTGATGCCGATGCCCACGTCGCCGGCGTACTGCGGGTGCGTGTTGTCGAAGGTGTCCTGGAAGCGGAAGGCGTTGCCCACCGGCAGCTTCCAGTTCTCGGCGAAGCGCTGCAGCGCCTGCGCGGCCTGCGGCGTCCAGCCGCCGCCGCCTGCGATCACGAACGGCCGCTGGCTGGCCAGCAACATCTCGCGCAGGGTGCGCAGCGAGCCGGGGTCACTCCAGGCTTCCACCGCCTCCACCCGCGGCAGCGCCTGCACCGACGCGTCCACCGCCTGGGTCAGCATGTCCTCGGGCAGCACCAGCACCACCGGGCCGGGGCGGCCGTTCATTGCGGTGGCAAAGGCCCGCGCCACGTACTCGGGGATGCGGCGTGCCTCGTCGATGCGCTCCACCCGCTTGGCCATGCCTTTGGTGCCGGGGCCGAAGAAGTGGGTGTAGTCCACCTCCTGGAAGGCCTCGCGGTCGCGCTGGTCGCTGGCCACGTCGCCGACAAACAGCACCATCGGCGTGGAGTCCTGAAACGCGGTGTGCACACCGATCGAGGCGTTGGTTGCACCCGGCCCGCGGGTGACGAAACACACGCCCGGGCGGCCGGTCAGCTTGCCGTGCGCCTCGGCCATGAAGGCGGCGCCACCCTCTTGCCGGTTGATGATGAAGCGGATGCGCTCGGCATGCGCGTGAAAGCCGTCAAGCGCGGCCAGGTAGCTTTCGCCAGGGACGCCAAAGACATGCGTCACGCCTTGCGCGACGAGACATTCCACCAGCAGGTGTCCAGCAATGCGGGTCATGAAGGGTTGGGCTCACGGTGAAGGGATGCGCCGCCGCGCCCGCTGCAGGCGAGCGCGGGCGTCAGGGGTGCTTGCATCGGCCGATGGTAGCGCCCCGCGCGGGGGCGCCTGCCCGCGGCGCCTTAGCCTCAGGCGCTGACGGCCTGGGCGGAGGGCTCGGCCGGGCTGGTGCGCGCCGCCTTGCCGCCAGGCTGCGACTGCGCAATCAGCGCCTGTGCAAATCGCACCAGGCCCTGATCGATCTGCGCGGTGAGCTGCGCGATGGCAGCCTCGTCGCGCGATTTGGCCGCCAGCATCAAGCCCTGTGCGAGCTGGCGTACATGGCCCGCCGACAGGCTGTCGGAGGCATGGAACAAACGCCGCGAGAGCGTCTCCACCCGCGCCAGATCGTGCTGGGTGGTGGCCTCGCGCATGCGCGCCAGCAGCGCTGCCGCGTCGCCGACAAACAGGCGCGCCAGTTCAAGTGCGTTGTCGCGGGTGCTGCCCAGGCGCTGCACCATGGTGGCCAAGTCGAAGTGCTGCACGTCTTCCGGGCGCACCTCGGCGGCCAAGGTGCCACCGGCAGCCTGCTTGCGCGCGGCCTCCGCGGCAGCGTGTGCGGCCATCAGCCGCTCGATCTCCAGACTGAGCGAAGCGGGGTCGATCGGCTTGCTGACGTAGCCGTCCATGCCAGCATCGATGCAGCGCTCGCGATCGCCCTGCATTGCGTTGGCGGTCATCGCCATGATCGGCACATGCCCGGCGGCGCGCTTCAGCTCGCGCTCGCGGATGCAGCGCGTGGCCTCCAGCCCGTCCATCTCGGGCATCTGCATGTCCATCAGCACCAGGTCGAACGGGTGCTCCGCCGTCATGTCAACCGCGATGCGGCCGTTGACCGCCACCGACACCTTGTGGCCGAGGCGTTCGAGCAGGAAAGTGGCCAACGTCTGGTTGATCTGGTTGTCCTCGACCAGCAGCAGGTCCAGCGAGCGCTGCGCAGTCGGCAGCTTCGCCGCGCCGGTGCGCGGTGGCTCGGCCAGTGCCGGCTCGACCTGTGTGCCCAGCGCCGACAGCAGGCCATCGAGCAGCTCGGAGCCCGACACCGGCTTGGACATGTAGCCGGCCACGCCCAGCGTCTTGCAGCGCGCCACATCGCTCAGCAGGTTGTCGGCCGACAGCATCATCACCGTGGACGCTGCCAGCCTGCTGCGATCGCGCAGCTTGCCCAGCAGCTCAAAGCCGTCCACGCCCGGCATCTGCGCATCCAGCAGCACGGCGTCAAAGGCATCGTTGCCCGAACGCAGCAGCTCGTAGCCGACCTGCCCGCCCACCACCGTGCGCACCTTCAGGCCCCATTCGGTCAGCAGGCCCGACAGCCAGGCGCAGTGGGTCGCGTTGTCATCCACCACCAGCACCGAGCGGCCCTTGATCTGGGTGTTGCGCTGGACAGCCGGAACTTCATCGCAGCCAAGCTCGACCTCGAAAATGAAGCGGCTGCCTTGCCCGGGTTCGCTTTCGACCCAGATGCGGCCCTGCATCAGCCCGACCAGCCGCGAGCAGATCGCAAGCCCCAGCCCGGTGCCGCCAAAGCGCCGCGTGATCGAGTTGTCGGCCTGCGAGAAGGCGGCAAAGATGTCGGCCTGCTTGTCTGCGGCGATGCCGATGCCGGTGTCGCTGACCACAAAGCGCAGCCGCGCACGCTCGGCCGAGATGTCCACCGGCTCAACCTGCACCGACACTTCGCCGTCCTCGGTGAACTTGATCGAATTGCCCACCAGGTTGTTGATGATCTGGCGCAGCCGCCCCGGGTCGCCGACCAGGCGGTCGGGCACGCCGGGCAGGCGCCGGTACAGCAGCTCGAGCCCCTTGCCGAAGGCGCGCACCCCCAGCGCCTTGAGCGTGTCCCCCAGCAGCGCATCGAGCGAGAAGCCCACGCTGTCCACGCGCAGCATCCCGGCTTCCATCTTCGAGAAGTCGAGGATGTCGTTGATGATGACCAGCAGCGAATCGGCCGAGGTCTTGACCATGCCGAGGTATTCGCGCTGCTCTGGCGTGAGGTCGGTGTCCAGTGCCAGTGCGGTCATGCCGATCACGCCGTTCATCGGCGTGCGGATTTCGTGGCTCATGTTGGCCAGGAACTGGCTCTTGGCCTGATTGGCCGCCTGCGCCGCATCACGCGCCAGCGTCAGGCTGTCGGCGAGCTCGCGCATGTCGGTGATGTCGGTGCGCAGCGTCACCATCAGCCGGTCTTCGGTGAGGCTTTCGACGATGCGGATCCAGCGGCCGTTGATGTGCGTCTCGCGCGTGCCGCCGCGTCGCTTCATCTGCAGGCGCTCGTCTATCCAGGCCTCGCGCGCCACGCTGCGATCAATGCCTTCGACGCCGCTGTCGTACACCGCCTCCAGCACCGCGCGCAGCGGCATGCCGGCGTGCAGCATCCGGCCGGCTTCGCCGTACATCTCGGCAAAGCGCTGGTTCCACACCAGCAGCCGCTCGTGTTCGTCGTACATCGCAAAGCCGGCATCCAGTGCGGCAATGGCGCGCTCGAGCTGGCTGCGGGCACGCTGCGCCGCCCATTCGGAGGCACGGCGTTGCGCGGCCAGGCCACGCATGACCTGCGCCAGCGACAGCAGGTCGTCGCCTGCGGGCTGCACCGCCTGCTCGGCGCCCAGCGCATCGGACGTGAGTTCGCGCGCGGTCAGGCGCAGGGCATCGAGCACCGCACGCTGGCTGAGCGCCTCCTGGTGCAGCCGCTCGTTGGCCTCGAGCAGCTCGGCCGAGGACAGCTCCATGCTGCGCGCGCGCAGTTCCAGGTCGCGCTCGTACTGGGTGTAGCTCTCGGCAACACCGGCCAGCATCGTCGGCAGGCCCTGCGCCAGCCCGGCCAGCGCCGGCTCGGCCGCAGAGGCACGCTGCAGCGCGTCGGCCAGCGACTGCAAGCTGCCTTCACCATCGAGTGCCAGATGCCGCCGCAGCTGCCGCGACAGCAGCTTGCTTGCAAACACCGCTTCACCGCCGCTGCGCGCAGGCGTCGGGCTCATGCTGCCACCTCGCACAAATGGGTGATGGTCATGGTCTGGTTGTGCAGGCTGCACTCCAGACCGTCGAGCCCGGGGCTGATCTCCCCGTTGGAATAAAACCCGGTGACCAGCGCGCGCTGGCCGAAGACATCGGCCACCGCCTCGACTTCCTCGTCCACACGCGCACCCATCACCAGCTTGCGGCCGACGCAGCTGACCAGAATGGCCAGGCTGTCACCAGCGGCCCCGTCGGGGAAGGTGGCGTTCTCGGCGGCGCTTTGTGCCCCTTCCACCAGCGAATCGGTGGAGGCATGCATCAGCCGCAGATAGCCTTGCGGATCGATGTCGCCGGCGAGCACCAGGCTGCCGTCGGCCTCATTGACACCCAGGATGGTGCGGATCAGGCCGCGGGAGTCTTGCGAGCTGCCGAGCATCTGGAAGGGGAACAGAAGCCCCGAGCCCGGCAGGTCGCGTGCATATTCGCCGAGGTAGCGCTTGTAGACCTCCAGCGCCGGCTGGCCGTCCAGTTCGAACAGCACATTGCCCTGGCTACGCGTGACGCGCCGCGCCGGGCCGAAGGGGCGCCAGCCATGAAAGCAGCCGTGGCGAAAGCGCACCGAAGGCGCGGCAAAACCCACGGCCACGATCTGCCGGTCGGAGCTGCCACGGTTGGACAGGGTGAAGGTGCGCTTGAAGGCGCCACCGTCGCCCGCCAGGCCGCCGGAGAGCACCACCTGCGGCGGCAGCACTTCACGCATGCCGTCCACCAGCGCGCTGCCGTTGATGGCCACGCCCTGCCCCAGCACCAGCACCGTGTGCACCCGCGCCGCGACCATCTCGCGCGCCAGGCGCGCACCGGCGGCGCGCGAATCCTCCATGCCCTGCAGTTCGGTGGTCACCACGATCGGCGCGCCGGAATCAAAGCGCACTGCACTGAGCACCAGATGGTCGTCATTGACGCCGTTGCTGCTGATTTCGCCCGCGGTGGAGCAGCCCGAGAGCACCGCTTGCGGACAGGCCGCGCTGAGCGCTGCCGCCAGCCCGGGAGCGGCGATGTGGTCCACCGAGCCGAACGCAAGCACCCAGTGCGGCTTCAGCGCCGCCAAGGGCGCGAGGTCTTCAGCCGTGGGTTGACGCGCGACGCGGATCTGAGCGGTCTGCACCTGGACATGCCTCCTTGTACCGTTCTGCCAATGGGCCAATGGGCGTTTGTTACGCCTGACCTATTTCGCAAATATTGTTACACAACGACACGTCGCTGTGGTGCCCGGGTCAAGCTGAACTGTTGTATCGGCACCGCCCACGCAAAAGAAAGCCCGCCCCGGGCGAACCGGAGGCGGGCTTGCGGTGCTTACCGCTTTGGCTTCTTTGGCCGCGCTTGCGGGCTGGGGTACGAGGCCCCCCCTGCGGGCACCCGGCGCGACGTCGGGGAGGGTCAGGTGCCGACCGCCTCCTCGAAGCGAAACACGCCGGGCTCGCGCACCGGGTCCACCGTCACCGGAATCGCGCTCTTGGGCGGGTAGGCGCCCTCCAGGATGCGCCTGGACAGCGGGTTTTCGATGCGCTGCTGGATGGCGCGCTTGAGCGGCCGGGCGCCGAACACCGGATCGAAGCCGACCTTGGCAAGTTCCGCGAGCGCGGCATCCGACACCTGCAGCGACAGCTCCATTCGGGCCAGGCGCTGCTCGAGGATGCGCAGCTGGATGCGCGCAATGCGCTCGATGTGCTGGGCGTCGAGCCCGTGGAACACCACCGTCTCGTCGATGCGGTTGAGGAACTCGGGGCGGAAGTGGCCCTTGAGCTCTTCCCACACCGCGTCCTTGATGTCCTCGGCCGGCTGGCCCACCATCGCCTGAATCAGCGGCGAGCCGATGTTGCTGGTCATCACGATGACGGTGTTCTTGAAGTCCACCGTGCGGCCCTGGCCGTCCGTCAGGCGGCCGTCGTCCAGCACCTGCAGCAGCACGTTGAACACATCGGGGTGCGCCTTCTCGACCTCGTCGAGCAGCACCACGCTGTAGGGCTTGCGCCGCACCGCCTCGGTCAGGTAGCCGCCCTCCTCGTAGCCCACATAGCCGGGCGGCGCGCCGATCAGGCGGGCCACCGAGTGCTTCTCCATGAACTCGCTCATGTCGATGCGGATCAGGTGGTCCTCGCTGTCGAACAAGAAACTCGCCAGTGCCTTGCACAGCTCGGTCTTGCCCACGCCCGTGGGGCCGAGGAACAGGAACGAGCCGGTCGGCCGGTTCGGGTCGGACAGGCCCGAGCGCGAGCGGCGGATGGCATTGGCCACCGCGGCAATCGCCTCGTCCTGGCCCACCACCCGCTCGTGCAGCTTGTCTTCCATCTGCAGCAGCTTGTCGCGCTCGCCCTGCATCAGCTTGGCCACCGGAATGCCGGTGGCACGCGCCACCACTTCAGCGATCTCTTCGGCGCCGACCTGGGTGCGCAGCAGCTGCGGGCGCGCGCCCTCGCCGCCCTTGCCCTTCTCCTTGGCCTGCGCGTCCTTGAGCTTTTTCTCGAGTTCCGGCAAGCGGCCGTACTGCAGCTCGGCCACCTTGCCGAGGTCGCCCTTGCGCTGCAGCTCGGTGATCTGCAGGCGTGTCTTCTCGATCTCTTCCTTGATGTGCGCACTGCCTTGGGCGGCGGCCTTCTCGGCCTTCCAGATCTCCTCGAGGTCGGCCAGCTCGCGCTGCAGCTTGCCGATCTCTTCCTGGATCAGCGTCAGGCGCTTTTGCGAGGCTTCGTCCTTTTCCTTCTTGACCGCCTCGCGCTCGATCTGCAGCTGGATCAAACGACGGTCGAGCTTGTCCATCACCTCGGGCTTGGAGTCGATCTCGATCTTGATCTTGGACGCCGCCTCGTCGATCAGGTCGATCGCCTTGTCGGGCAGGAAGCGGTCGGTGATGTAGCGGTGGCTGAGCTCGGCCGCGGCGACGATGGCCGGGTCGGTGATCTCCACGCCGTGGTGCACCTCGTACTTCTCCTGCAGGCCGCGCAGGATGGCGATCGTCGCCTCCACGCTCGGCTCGTCCACCAGGATCTTCTGGAAGCGACGCTCGAGCGCGGCGTCCTTCTCGATGTACTTGCGGTATTCGTCCAGCGTGGTGGCGCCCACGCAGTGCAGCTCGCCACGCGCCAGCGCCGGCTTGAGCATGTTGCCCGCATCCATGGCGCCTTCGGCCTTGCCGGCGCCCACCATGGTGTGGATCTCGTCGATGAAGACGATGGTCTGGCCCTCGTCCTTGGCCAGCTCGCTCAGCACCGTCTTCAGGCGCTCTTCGAACTCGCCGCGAAACTTGGCACCGGCCAGCAGCGCGGCCATGTCCAGGCTCAACACCCGCTTGCCCTTGAGCGACTCGGGCACCTCGCCCGCCACGATGCGCTGCGCCAGGCCCTCGACGATGGCGGTCTTGCCGACGCCCGGCTCGCCGATCAGCACCGGATTGTTCTTGGTGCGCCGCTGCAGCACCTGAATCGCGCGACGGATCTCGTCGTCGCGGCCGATCACCGGGTCGAGCTTGCCGGCGCGGGCACGCTCGGTCAGGTCCAGGCAGTACTTCTTCAGCGCCTCGCGCTGGCCCTCGGCCTCGGCGCTGTCCACCTTCTGGCCACCGCGCACCGCCGCAATCGCTGCGTCCAAGCTTTTGCGGGTCAGGCCGTGGCTGCGCGCCATCTCGCCGAGTTCGCCCTTGTGGTCGGCCACCGCCAGCAGGAACAGCTCGCTGGCGATGAAGGCATCGCCGCGCTTGATCGATTCCTTCTCGGTGGCCTGCATCAGCTTGCCGAACTCGGGGCTGCCCTGCACCTGGTCCTGGCCCTGCACCTGCGGCAGCTTCTTCAGCACCCCCTCGGTGGCCGCCAGCAGCGCGGTGGTGTTGACGCCCGCACGCTGCAGCAGCGGCGTGGGGCCGTCGCCCTGGCGCAGCATGGCCAGGAGCACATGCACCGGCTCGATATAGGCGTGGTCATTGCCCAGCGCCAGCGACTGCGCGTCGGCCAGGGCCTGCTGGAACTTGGTGGTCAGTTTGTCGATTCGCATCCTCAACTCCATGGGCGCCGGTCAAGCGACACCGATGCTCGCATGGTTGGGGCTGCGGCCGGGCTTTTCAAGCGGCCGGCTTGATGCGCGTCAAGCGCCGGCGGGCTGCTGCAGCGCCTCGAGCGAAAAACCCGCAATGCGCTTGTAGTCGTCGGAGATGCGGCGCAGCTCGTCCTGGCTGATCAGGTCGTCGATATGCCGGAAGGGCTTGCCGCCCGCCAGCTCGTCGGCCTTCATGATGATGAAGTCCGGCGGCGTGCTGCGGTTGGTCTCGACCACCCTGGCCGTGGCGGGGCGCCGCTGGGCCTCGTAGGCCAGCAAGGCGGCTCGCGGGTCACCGCCAGGCGCAAGCCGCGCCAGTTCGTCGGCCAGCACCCGGCCATCGATCAGCGCCTGGGCCGACCCGTTGCTGCCGCGCGGGTACATCGGGTGTGCGGCGTCGCCCAGCAGCGTGGTGCGGCCAAAAGTCCACTGCGCCACCGGGTCGCGGTCCACCATCGGGTACTCAAGGATCTGCTGCGCGCCGCGGATCAGCGCCGGCACATCCAGCCAGTCGAAGCGCCAGCTCTCGAAGATGCTGACGAAGTCGTCCACGCGGCCGCGCTGGTTCCAGTCGTTCATCGCGGCATCGCCGCGCTGGATTTCGGCCACCCAGTTGACGAGCTGGTTGCCCTGGCCGTCCACGTTGTCCACGATCGGGTAGATCACCATCTTGCCGGTCTCGATCGATCCGATGCGCATGTATGTCTTGCCGCTCAGGATAGGCCTGTGCACCGTCACGCCGCGCCAGGTGTTGATGCCGGCAAAGGCCAGTTGCTCCTGCGGGTAGAACTGCCTCCGCAATGCCGAATTGACGCCATCGCAGGCCACCACCACATCGGCCTGCACTGCGGGCAGCGCCGCGCCATCCGTGCTGCGCTGCATGTGCAGCGTCGCGCCCTGATCGGTTTGCTCCACTGCCACGCAGCGGCAGTCGGTGTGCAGGTGCGCCGCGCCGATGCGCTCGAGCGCCGCGTCGTACATCACGCGGTGCAGCTTGCCGCGATGGATGCCGATCTCGGGCAGCGCGTAGCCCGCGTGGCGGCCGCGCGGCTCGCGGTACACGTACTGGCCGTAGCGGTTGAAGAACACGCTCTCCAGGTTCTCGATGCCCAGCGGCTCCAGCGCGCCCTGCAGGCCGAGCGCGGCCAGTTCGCGCATCGCGTGCGGCAACAGCGTGATGCCCACGCCCACCTCGCGCACCTGCGGCACCGACTCATACACATCGCAGGCGATGCCGCGCGCATGCAGCGACAGGGCAAGCCCCAGCCCGCCGATGCCGCCGCCCACGATGGCGATGCGCAGCGCCATGCTCACTCTGCCTTGATGTTCTGGGTCTTGATGACCTGCGCCCAGCGCTGTGCGTCTTGCTCCACCAGCCGGCGGAACTCGTCAGGCGAACTGGCTGCCGGGTCCATGCCCTGGGTCTGGAAGGCGCTGCGCACCTCGGGCAGGGCCAGGATGTCGCGCAGCTCGCGGTTCAGGCGCGCGACGAAGTCCGGCGCCGACCCGGGCGGTGCGAACACGCCGTACCACATGTCCACATTCACATTGCCTGCGCCGGCTTCGGCCAGCGTCGGCACCTGCGGCAGCAGCGCGTGTCGCTTCTCGCTGCCGATGCCAAGCGCCACCACCCGGCCGCTGCGCACATGCGGCAGCGCCACATGGATCGGCAGGAACATTGCGTCGACCTGCCCACCCAGCAGGTCCGTCACTGCGGGGGCGGTGCCGCGGTAAGGGATGTGGGTGATGAACAGGCCCGAGGTGGTCTTGAAGAGCTCCATCGACAGGTGGTGCGGCGTGCCGACGCCCGGCGACGCGTAGTTGATGCGCCCCGGCCGCGCCTTCGCGGCAGCCACCAGCTCACCGGCCGTCTTCCACCCGGTGGATGGATGCGCCACCAGCAGCAGTTGACCCCAGCTCGTCAGCGACACCGGCACGAGGTCCTTCACCGGATCGAACGGCAACTGCGGATACAGGCTGCGGTTCATCACCAGGGTGTTGACGCTGACCAGCAGCGTCTGGCCGTTGGGCGCGGCGCGTACCACGGCTTCGGTGCCGATGTTGCCCGAGGCACCGGCGCGGTTGTCCACCACGACCGGGCGGCCCAGCCGCTCGGACAGCTTGGGGCCCACGGTGCGCGCAATCAGGTCGATGCCGGTGCCCGGGGTGAACGGCACGATCAGCCGCAGCGGTGCTGCAGCCGCGGCAGGCGCCGCAGGGGCAGCAGGGGCGGTCTGGGCCAGCGCCAGGGGCGCCCCGAACGCCCCCATCCACGCCGCCACGCATGCCACAAGCAGGCCTACCCACCGCGCCCCGACACGGCGGCGCGACAAAGTGACCGATGATGCGGTGCGACGACCCGAAAACGGAAATGGCGGTTGCGAAAGCGTGCTCATGTTGGCATGCTAACGACACGCCCTCGCTTGTGCAACCGCGCGCCCTCATGACCCACAACCGCTCTCGCCCCGGCCCGTCTCGCAGCGCGCCCGCCGATCATCCCACCCGCCGAACGGGCACCGACCCGCTGGCGCGGCTGTATGCGCGGCCGGGCTTCCTGCTGCGCCGCGGCTGGCAGGTGGCTGCGGCGGTCTTCGAGGACGAGTGCCGCGGCATCGAGCTCACGCCGGCGCAGTACGGCACGCTGGTGGTGCTGCACGCCAGCCCGGCGATCGATCAGGCCACGCTGGCGCGGGCCCTGGGCTACGACAAGGTGACGGTGCTGCGCATCCTGCGCGGCCTGGAAGCGCGCGGCCTGGTGTCACGGCTGCTGGCGCCGGGCCAGAAGCGGCGCTTCGCGCTGAAGCTCACCGTACAGGGCGAAGCAGCACTGGCAGGTGCCCGCAGCGGCGCCGAGCGCGCCGGCCGCCGCCTGCTCTCGCCCCTGGACGCCGGGGAACAGGCACAACTGATCGCGCTGCTGCAAAAGCTGACGGGGTCGCTGGAAGGCGACGCACGTGCACCCTGGCGCTCGCCACCGCAAGCCGAGAGCACGGCAGCGCGCACGAGCACAGGCGCGCCCGCGCGGCGACTGCGCGCCCGCCGCAGCTGAGGCGCTTCAGCCCGGCGCGGCGTTGCCGCTGCGGATGCCCCAGCGCGCCAGTGCCGCGTCGTCGCTCACCCGGGCGTCCACCCAGCGCGCGCCGCGCGGCGTCTGTTCCTTTTTCCAGAACGGCGCCTGCGTCTTGAGGTAGTCCATCAGGAATTCGCAGGCCTGAAAACTTTCGCCGCGGTGCGCCGAGGTCACCACCACCAGCACGATCTGGTCCAGCGGCTGCAGCAGGCCGATTCGGTGAATGACACGCGCAGCGAAGATGTCGAAGCGGCGGTGCGCCTCGTCGATCATCTGCTCGATCGCGCGCTCGGTCATGCCCGGGTAGTGCTCGAGCTCCAGCGTGCTGACCGCGTCGCCGTCGTTGCGGTCACGCACCGTGCCGACGAAGCTGCACACCGCACCCACGCGCCGGTCACCGGCACGCAGGGCAGCCACCTCGTGTGACAAGTCAAAGTCGGCCGCCTGGATGACGACACGCGGCGATGCGGCAACAGCGGGCGTGCTCATGTCATGCGCCAGTGTGACTCAGCCGCCCGTGACCGGCGGGAAGAACGCCACCTCGGCGCCGTCCGACAGCGCCTGCGTTTCATCGCACAGCGTCTGGTTGAAGGCAGCACGCACCGCACGGCCACGGGCCAGCGCCTCGGCATGCGCACCACCGCGGGCAATCAGCTCGTCGCGCAGTGCGCCGACGGTGGCGGCCTGCGTCTGCACCGACTCTTGCGCATGGCCTAGCGCCTCGCGCAGCGATGCAAAGTAGCGCAGCTCAATCCGCATCGCTGCCTCAACCCATTAGTTCGGAAAACGGCACGAAGCGCACCGTGTCGCCCGGCGCGATCACCGTGCCCGCGGGGTTGTCCACCAGGCCATCGCCCCACACCATCGAGGTCAGCACGCCCGAGCTCTGGTTGGGGTACAGGTCCAGTCCGCCCGCGGCATTGCGGCGAACGCGCAGGAACTCGCGCCGCTTGTCGGCCTTGGGCCAGCTGAAATCGGCGCGTGCGGCGGTGCTGACCCAGTCCAGTCGCGACGCGCCCTGCAGCTTCAGCACGAACGGGCGCACCAGCAGCAAGAAGGTGACAAAGCTCGACACCGGGTTGCCCGGCAGGCCGATGAAGTGGGCTTCTCCACCTGCACCGCCGTCGCGCCGCACACGGCCATAGGCAAACGGCTTGCCCGGCTTGATCGCCAGTTGCCACAGGTCCAGCGACCCGAGCGACTGCACCGCCGGCTTCACATGGTCTTCTTCGCCCACCGACACGCCGCCGCTGGTGACGATCAGGTCGTTGCCGCGCGCCGCATCGCGCAACGCGTCGATGGTGGCGTCGCGCCGGTCGGGCACCACGCCCATGTCGGTCACCTCGCAGCCCAGACGCTGCAACAGCGAGCGCAAAAAGAATCGGTTGGAGTTGTAGATCGCGCCGGGTGCCATCTGCTCGGGCGGCACGGTGCCGGGCATCACCAGCTCGTCGCCGGTGGAAAACAGCGCCACCCGCGGGCGACGCGCCACATCCACCGCCGCACGGCCGATGCTGGCGGCCATGCCCTGCGCTGCGCTGTCCATGCGGTGGCCGCGCGACAGCACCACCGCGCCGCGCTGCACATCCTCACCCGCGCGGCGGATGTGCTGGCCCGGCCTGGGCATCACGCTGAACGTGACGAAGCCGTCGCCTGCCACCTCGGCGTCTTCCTGCATCAGCACCGCATCGGCGCCTGCCGGGACGCTGGCGCCAGTGAAGATGCGCGCCACCGTGCCGGGCACCAGTGGCTCGGCGGTCGCGCCGGCGGGGATGCGCTGGCTGACCGCAAGCGCCGCACCGGCGGCCGCCTGCAGGTCGCTTGCGCGCACCGCATAGCCGTCCATCGCGCTGTTGTCCTGCGGCGGCACCTGCAGCGGCGACGCCAGGTCTTCCGCCAGCACGCGGCCCTCCACCTCGAACAGGCTGACCTGCTCCACCTCGGGCAGCGGCTGCACCCGCGCCAGCAGATCGGCGCGTACCTCATCGAGCGGCCGCAAGGGCGCGCGCGGGGCAGCGGGTGATGGAAAGGCGGCGGTGCTCATCAGGGCGAAGCGTCGTCGGGCAGGTCCGGCGAGTGTGTGGCCGGGTCGTAATCGAAGCGATGCGCATTGTCGGTCAGCCAGCGCAGCACCGCAGGCGCATCGTTGAGATCGAGCACCGGCCGCAGCGTTGGCTCGGGCAGCGTGCTGCCGTCGCTGGCGATCGCCACCACATACGGATCGTCGGGATAGCGGGGCCGGTCACTGCCACCGCGCCAGACCTCGACCTTGGCCACTCCCGCATCGCGGAAGCCCTCGGCCAGCACCCAGTCCACGCCTTCGTACAGGTGCGCGGCCAGTTGATGGATGGACATCTGGAAGGGCTGCTCGAACTCGCGCATCAGCGCCAGGCGCCGGTCGGACGCCACCAGCACCTCGAAGGCGCCCGCCTGCCGGTGGCGCCACGAGTCCTTGCCTTCGTGGTCGACGTCAAAGCGGTGGTGCGCATGCTTGATGACCGACACCCGCTCGCCGCGCTGGCGCATCAGCGCAATCAGTTGCTCGATCAGCGAGGTCTTGCCCGCACCCGAGTAGCCGCAAAACACCACCAGCCGCATCGCGCGCACCCTGTGCCGCCGCTCAGCCGCAGTGCGCGGCGATGTAGTCCTTGAGCTGCCGCACATCCGCAGGCATGACCTTCACCCGCTTGGGCAAGGCTTCGATGCCGTCGAACGCCGCCGGGCGCTCGGGCTCGCGGCCCAGTGCCTCGACGATGGTGCTTGCAAACTTGATCGGCAACGCGGTCTCGAGCACGATCATCGGAACACCTGGCGACACCTGCTCGCGCGCCACCTTCACGCCATCGGCCGTGTGCGGGTCGATCATCACGCCGAAGCGATCGAAGGTGTCGCGGATGGTCTGCAGCCGGTTGGCATGGGTGCTGCGCCCGCTGGCAAAGCCGTAGCGCGCCGCGGCCTGCGGGAACGCCGGGTCGGCCGACAGGTCAAAGCGCCCCTCGCGCGACAGCGCATCGCCGAACAGTGCCCGGGTGCGCGCCGCATCGCGGCCCAGCAGGTCGAACACAAACCGCTCGAAGTTGCTGGCCTTGGAGATGTCCATCGACGGGCTGGACGTTTCATGCGTGTCGGCGCTGCCGCGCACACGGTACGCACCGGTGCGAAAGAACTCGTCGAGCACGTCGTTCTCGTTGGTCGCCACCACCAGCCGCTCGATCGGCAGGCCCATCATGCGCGCCACATGGCCGGCGCAGACGTTGCCGAAATTGCCGCTGGGCACGGTGAAGCTCACGCGCTCATCGTTGCTGTGCGTGGCCTGCAGGTATCCGGCGAAGTAGTACACCACCTGCGCCAGCAGCCGCGCCCAGTTGATGCTGTTGACGGTGCCGATACGGTACTGGCGCTTGAAGGCCAGATCGTTGCTGACCGCCTTGACCATGTCCTGGCAGTCGTCGAACACGCCTTCGACCGCCAGGTTGTGGATGTTGGCGTCCTGCAGGCTGAACATCTGCGCCTGCTGAAACGGGCTCATGCGGCCGTGTGGGCTGGTCATGAAGACGCGCACGCCACGCTTGCCGCGCATCGCGTACTCGGCCGCGCTGCCGGTGTCGCCAGAGGTCGCGCCCAGGATGTTGAGCTGCTCGCCACGGCGCGCCAGTTCGTACTCGAACAGGTTGCCCAGCAGCTGCATCGCCATGTCCTTGAAGGCCAGCGTCGGTCCGTTGGACAAGGCCTCGAGCCACAGCCCGCCTTCCAGCGGCTTGAGCGGAACGATCGCCCCGGTGCCGAACACGGCCGCGGTGTAGGTCTTGCGGCACAGGGCGCGCAAATCGTCGGCCGGGACGTCGTCGATGTACAGCGACAGGATCTCGAAGGCCAGATCGGCATACGGAAGCGTGCGCCAGCGGTTCAGCGTGGCGCTGTCAACCTGCGGATACGACTCGGGCAGGTACAGGCCGCCATCGGGCGCCAGGCCCTCCAGCAGGATCTCGCTGAAGCGCCGACGGTCAGGGTGGCCGCGGGTGGAGAGGTAGCGCATCAGGCCAGTTCCTCCTTGCGGATGCGCACGATGGGGGCCAGCACGGTGGGCAGCGCCTGCATCTGCGCCAGCGCCTCGTTCATCGTGCCCTCGCGCGTGTCGTGGGTCAGGATGATCACGTCGGTCTGGTTGGCGCCCTCGCCCACCTGGTCGGCCTCGCGCTGCAGCACCGCGTCGATGCTGATGCCCGCGCCCGCCAGGATGCCGGTCACGCGGGCCAGCACGCCGGCTTCGTCGGCCACACGCAGCCGCAGGTAGTAGCTGGTGACCACCTCGCTCATCGGCAGGATGTCGGCCGCGCTCATCGCATCGGGCTGGAAGGCCAGGTGCGGCACGCGGTTCAGCGGATCGGCCGTGTGCAGCCGGGTGATGTCCACCAGATCGGCGATGACCGCGCTGGCGGTGGGCTCGCTGCCCGCACCCTTGCCGTAGTACAGCGTGGTGCCGACCGCGTCGCCCTGCACCATCACCGCGTTCATGGCGCCTTCCACGTTGGCGATCAGGCGGCTGGCGGGCACCAGGCTCGGGTGCACCCGCAGCTCGATGCCGGCCGCGGTGCGCTTGGTGATACCCAGCAGCTTGATGCGATAGCCCAGTTGCTCGGCGTAGCGGATGTCGGCCGCCGCGAGCCGGGTGATCCCCTCCACATGCGCCTTGGCAAACTGCACCGGCACGCCGAAGGCGATGGCGCTCATGATCGTCGCCTTGTGCGCCGCGTCCACGCCTTCGATGTCGAAGGTGGGGTCGGCTTCGGCGTAGCCCAGGCGCTGCGCTTCCTTGAGCACCACATCGAAGTCCAGGCCCTTGGCCCGCATCTCCGACAGGATGAAGTTGGTGGTGCCGTTGATGATGCCGGCAATCCACTGGATGCGGTTGGCGGTCAGCCCCTCACGCAGCGCCTTGATGATCGGGATGCCCCCCGCCACAGCCGCCTCGAAGGCCACCATCACGCCGCGGCGCTGCGCGGCTTCGAAGATCTCGGTGCCGTGCACCGCCAGCAGCGCCTTGTTGGCCGTCACCACATGCTTGCCCGCCGCAATGGCCTCGAGTACCAGCGCCTTGGCAATGCCGTAGCCGCCGATCAGCTCGATGACGATGTCAATGTCGGGGTTGGCGATGACCTCGCGCGCATCACCCACCACGCGCGCTGCGTTGCCCACCACCTTGCGCGCACGCTCGGTGTCGAGATCGGCCACCATGGTGATCTCGATGCCGCGCCCCGCGCGGCGGCGGATCTCCTCCTGGTTGCGGCGCAGCACCTCGAAGGCGCCGCTGCCGACCGTGCCAATGCCCAACAAACCGACCTGGATGGCTTTCATGCTGATGTCCGCAAAGGATGCGCGCCGCGCGCGCCGTGATGTGAAGAAGTCTCAGGCGTGCGCCATCGCGCCGCTGCGCGCATGGTGACGCCGGTATTGCTCGAGGAAGCGCGCGATGCGGCCGATGGCCTCGCGCAGGTCATCCTCGTGCGGCAGGAACACGATGCGAAAGTGCTGGTTGTCCGGGTAGTTGAAGCCTGAGCCCTGCACCAGCATCACCCGCGTTTCCTGCAGCAGTTCCATGAAGAACTGCTGGTCGTTGTCGATCGGATAGACCTTCGGGTCCAGCCGCGGGAACATGTACAGCGCCGCCTGCGGCTTGACGCAGCTCACCCCGGGGATGGCGGTGATCAGCTGGTAGGCCAGGTCGCGCTGGCGGCGCAGCCGCCCGCCTTCGCAGATCAGGTCGTTGATGCTCTGGTAGCCGCCAAGCGCCGTCTGGATCGCCCACTGCCCGGGCACGTTGGCGCACAACCGCATGTTCGAGAGCATGTTCAGGCCCTCGATGTAGTCGCGCGCGGCCTTGCGGTCGCCCGAGACCACCAGCCAGCCCGCGCGGTAGCCGCACGAGCGGTAGCTCTTGGACAGCGAGTTGAAGGTGAGCGTCAGCACGTCTTCGGACAGGCTGGCCAGCGCGGTGTGGTGCACGCCTTCGTACAGCACCTTGTCGTACACCTCGTCGGCAAAGATCACCAGCCCGTGCTCGCGCGCGATCTGCACGATGCCGCGCAGCAGCTCGTCGGAGTACAGGGCCCCGGTGGGGTTGTTCGGGTTGATGACGACGATGCCCTTGGTGTTGGGCGTGATCTTGCGGCGGATGTCCTCCAGATCGGGCATCCAGCCGTTGGCCTCGTCGCACAGATAGTGCACCGGCGTGCCGCCCGACAGGCTGACCGCGGCCGTCCACAGCGGGTAGTCGGGGGCGGGCAGCAGCATCTCGTCGCCGTTGTTCATCAGCCCGTTGACCGCCATCACGATCAGCTCGCTGGCGCCATTGCCCAGGTAGATGTCATCGAGCGTGACGCCCTTGATGCCCTGCTGCTGGGTGTAGTGCATCACCGCCTTGCGCGCCGCGAAGATGCCCTTGCTGTCCGAGTAGCCTGCCGAGTTCGGCAGGTTGCGGATCATGTCCTGCTGGATCTCTTCGGGCGCATCAAAGCCGAACGGCGCAAGGTTGCCGATGTTGAGCTTGATGATCTTGTGGCCCTCTTCCTCGAGCTTGCGCGCGGCGTCCATGATCGGCCCACGGATGTCGTAGCAGACGTTGGACAGCTTGTCGGACTTGTGGATGGCTCTCAAAGCGGGCTCCGCGGGTGGGCCAGGCCCGTCTCGGGCCCAGCGAAAACCTATAATTTGACCACAGAAGCGCACCGAAATCGTGCAGTGCAGCACGGGCGTTGTGGTGTCGCCTTCGATCCATCCGCCTCGCCCTCCCCCCAATGAAGCTCCAGCCCGACCGTTCCGACGCGCAGACCGTCACCGGCTACGGGCCAGGCTGGGTGGCAGTCAACGGCGAGCGCATCGGCTACAGCGTGGTGATCGGCTCGGCCGGCCAGCGCATCGACTGGAACTGCCGCTCGCACGAGGAACTGGCCGCCGGGCACTTTGCCGCGCTGGCCGATCTGGGCGCCGAGGTCATCATCTTCGGCAGCGGCGCGCGCATCCGGTTTCCCAAGCCGCAATGGCTGGCGCCGCTGATGCAGCGGCGCATCGGGGTGGAGACGATGGACAGCGCCGCGGCCTGCCGCACCTACAACATCCTGGCCGCCGAGGGCCGCAGCGTGGTGCTGGCGCTGCTGCTGGAGCCGGCACCCGCCTGAGGTAAGGCCCTGCGCGCGGGCCGCCTGCAGACTGAGATTCCGGGTCAGAAACAGGGTAAAATCTCGGGCTTTGCAGCGCTCGCCCCGACGCCTGCTCCTGACTGAGAACGCACCATGGCCATCGTCGTTAACAAGCCCATCCCTGAGTTCGAAGCCAACGCCACGGGCGGCATCAAGGTCAGCAACACCTCGCACATCGGCAAGGTGGTGGTTCTGTACTTCTACCCCAAGGACAACACCCCGGGCTGCACCACCGAAGCGATGCAGTTCCGCGACAAGTACAAGGACTTCGTGAAGGCCGGCGCCACCGTGTTCGGCGTGTCGCGCGACAACATGAAGTCGCATGACGACTTCAAGTCCAAGCTCGAGCTGCCCTTTGAGCTGATCGCCGACACCGAAGAAAAAATGTGCCACATGTTCGGCGTGGTCAAGAACAAGATCATGTACGGCAAGAAGGTCAAGGGCATCGAGCGCAGCACCTTCCTGGTGGGCGCCGACGGCGTGCTCAAGCACGAATGGCGCGGCCTGAAGGTGCCCGGCCACGTGGACGAGGTGCTCAAGGCGGTCAAGGCGCTGAAGAAGGCGGCCTGATTCCTGCTGCCTGATGCGTCTGCGCAACAGGCTTGCACTGCCGGGGTAGCGCACTCGGGCATGCCATTGCCGCCCCTTGCCTGCCATGCATAATGGCCTCATGCCGCTGAGTCCTGCGCGACCGACGACAGTCTTCCCCACAGAAAGCCGCCCGGTGTTCCTGGCGGCTTTTTCACTTTTTCGCCCCATCCCGGGGCTTTCAGCCCGCCACATCCATGCCGCTGCCTCCTGCCCCCGCCAAGCGCGCCGCCCTGCTTGCCCCCGAAGCCTACGAAGCCCCGGCCCGTGCGCCGGGCAAGGCTGCCCGCACCGCGCTGCTGGCCGACGAGGCGCCGCAGGCCGCGTCCGCGCCTTCACTGGAACAGGACTTCGCCCCGCCCGCGGCGGACTTTGACCGCGATGACGATCTGGACCTGAGCGCTGCCGGTGCGCAGGTCAATGGGCGCAAGGGCGGCCAGCGCAGCGGCGCGGCGGCTGGCTCTGGCGCCGGCACATATGGCGCAGGTACCGCCCGACACCCCGCGCCGCTGCGCGCGCCGTCCGCGCCGGCCGGCAAGCCCGCCGCGCGCACCCGCCGCACCCGCAGTACCGCGCCGACCAAGCTGTTCGTGCTGGACACCAACGTGCTGCTGCACGACCCGAGCTGCCTGTTCCGCTTCGAGGAGCACGACATCTACCTGCCGCTGATCGTGCTGGAAGAGCTCGACGGCCACAAGAAGGGCATGACCGAAGTCGCGCGCAACGCGCGCCAGACCAGCCGCATGCTCGACGCGTTGGCCGGCGTGGAAGGCGCAGCCATCGAAAGCGGCCTGCGGCTCGACGGCACCGGCCACCGCGAGGCCGGCGGCAAGCTGTTCTTCCAGACCCAGGCGCTGGAGGCCACCGCGCACCTGGCGCTGCCGCAGGGCAAGGCCGACAACCAGATCCTTGGCGTGGTGCAGGCGCTGCGCGAGAAGCACGCCCCGCGCGATGTGGTGCTGGTGTCCAAGGACATCAACATGCGCGTGAAGGCGCGCGCGCTGGGCCTGGCCACCGACGACTACCAGAACGACAAGACGCTGGACGACGGCGACCTGCTGTATTCGGGCTCGCTTGCGCTGCCCACCGACTTCTGGGCCAAGCATGGCAAGACGGTGGAAAGCTGGCAAAGCGGCCAGCACACCTTCTATCGCATCAGCGGCCCGATCGTGCCGCAGCTGCTGATCAACCAGTTCGTCTTCTTCGAGGCGCCCGGCGAGCCCAGCCTGTACGCCCGCGTCACCGAGATCCGCGGCAAGACCGCGGTGCTCAAGACGCTGAAGGACTACGGCCACCTGAAGAACGCGGTGTGGGGCGTGACCACCCGCAACCGCGAGCAGAACTTCGCGATGAACCTGCTGATGGACCCGGAGGTGGACTTCGTCACCCTCACAGGCACCGCAGGCACCGGCAAGACGCTGATGGCGCTGGCCGCGGGCCTGACGCAGGTGCTCGACGAGCGGCGCTACACCGAGATCATCGTCACGCGCGCCACGGTGAGCGTGGGCGAGGACATCGGCTTTCTGCCCGGTACCGAGGAAGAGAAGATGGGCCCGTGGATGGGCGCGCTGGACGACAACCTGGAGGTGCTGGGCAAGACCGACAGCGGCGCCGGCGAATGGGGCCGCGCTGCCACCAACGAGCTGATCCGCAGCCGCATCAAGATCAAGAGCATGAACTTCATGCGCGGGCGCACCTTCCTCAACAAGTACGTGATCATCGACGAGGCGCAGAACCTCACGCCCAAGCAGATGAAGACGCTGATTACCCGCGCAGGCCCGGGCACCAAGATCATCTGCATGGGCAACCTGGCGCAGATCGACACGCCCTACCTCACCGAGGGTTCGTCGGGCCTGACCTTTGCAGTGGACCGCTTCAAGGGCTGGCCGCACAGCGGCCATGTGACCCTGGCACGCGGCGAGCGCTCGCGCCTGGCCGACTTCGCCAGCGAAGTGCTGTAAGGCGTCGCGGGGAGCCGCCGCAAGGGCGCCCTGACCTCAGTAGTCGCTGCCGCTGGCGTGCGACTCGAACTTGGTCATGTGCTTCAGGAAGGTCAGCTTGGCGGTGCCGGTCGGCCCGTTGCGCTGCTTGCTGATGATGATCTCGGCGACGCCGGGCTCCTTGGAGTCCTTGTTGTAGTAGTCGTCGCGGTAGATGAACATGATGACGTCGGCGTCCTGCTCGATCGCGCCCGATTCGCGCAGGTCGCTCATCATCGGCCGCTTGTCGGTGCGTGACTCCACCCCGCGGCTCAACTGCGACAGCGCGATCACCGGGCACTGCAGTTCCTTGGCCAGCATCTTCAGGCCGCGCGAGATTTCGCCGATGGCGGTGGCGCGGTTCTCGTCGCTCATGCCGGCCGACACGCTCATGAGCTGCAGGTAGTCCACCACGATCAGGCCGAGCTTGCCGCCCATCTGGCGCGCCAGCCGCCGGGCGTTGGCGCGCAGCTCGCTGGTGGTCAGGCCCGGCGTCTCGTCGATGTGCAGCGACACGTTGCGCAGCTTCTCGATCGCCTCGGTCAGGCGCGGCCACTCGTCGTCGGCCAGCTTGCCGGTACGCAGGTGCGTCTGGTCGATGCGGCCGATCGAGCCGACGATGCGGATCGCCAGCTGCGATGCACCCATCTCCATCGAGAACACCGCCACCGGCAGGCCCTCGTTGACTGCCACATGCTCGGCGATGTTGATCGCCAGCGCCGTCTTGCCCATCGAGGGCCGCGCCGCCAGGATGATCAGGTCGCCGGCCTGCAGCCCCGAGGTCATGCGATCCAGGTCGTAGAAGCCGGTGGGCACGCCGGTGATGTCGTTCGGGTTCTCCGACATCTCGGTCACGCGGTCGATCAGCTGCGTGACCAGGGTCTCCATGCGCTGGAAGCCCTGCTTCATGCGCGAGCCTTCCTCGCCGATGTGGAAGACCTTCTGCTCGGCCTCGTCCAGGATCTGGTCGACCGGCTTGCCCTGCGGATTGAAGGCGCTGGTGGCGATCTCGTCGCTGGCACTCACCAGCTTGCGCAGGATCGAGCGCTCGCGCACGATCTCGGCATAGCGGCGGATGTTGCTGGCGCTCGGCACGTACTGCGCCAGCGCGTTGAGGTAGCCCAGCCCGCCCACCTGCTCGGCCTGCCCGAGGCCCTGCAGCTGCTCATGCACCGTGATGACGTCGGCCGGGCGCGAGGCATTGGCCAGCGCACTGATGGCCGAGAACACCAGCCGGTGCTCATAGCGGTAGAAGTCGCCGTCGGTCAGCAGGTCGGCCACGCGGTCCCATGCGCCGTTGTCCAGCAGCAGGCCGCCGAGCACGCTGGACTCGGCCTCGATCGAGTGCGGTGGGATGCGCAGTTGGGCAACCTGTCGGTCACCCGGAAAACCGTCATCGACGGCGGTCAGCACGGCGGACATGAACTTCCTTGGTATCTGCGAATGCTACGCCGTGCCGCGCGCCGCGTCATGGGACAAGGGTGTGGACAAGCGGTGGACGGACGGTGCACAGCGGTGGATATCCTGGCAAAACAAAAGCCGCCCGAGGGCGGCTTTTGCAGGGCGTGGCGCGGGCGGTTGCCGCGCGACGCTCAGGCGGTCTCGCCGTAGACCGTGACGGTGATGTCCACCACCACGTCGGTGTGCAGTGCCACGCTCACGGTGGAGTCGCTCACCGTCTTGATCGGGCCGGCGGGCATGCGGATCTGCGACTTCAGCACCTTGTAGCCCTGGCGGTTGAGTTCCTCGGAGATGTCGAAGTTGGTAACCGAGCCGAACAGGCGACCATCCACGCCCGCCTTCTGGGTGAGCTTGATGGTGGTGCCGGCCAGCTTTTCGCCCTGGGCTTGCGCCTCGGCCAGCTTGGCAGCGGCGGCCTTCTCGAGCTCGGCGCGGCGCGCCTCGAACTCGGCCTTGGCGGCATCGGTGGCGCGGCGTGCGCGGCCGGTGGGGATCAGGTAGTTGCGGGCGTAACCATCCTTGACCTTGACGATTTCGCCGAGGTTACCGAGGTTGACGACCTTGTCGAGCAGGATGACTTGCATGGTCTTCTCCTCAGATGCGGTGCTGGTCGGAGTACGGCACCAGGGCCAGGTAGCGCGCGCGCTTGATCGCGGTGCTGAGCTGACGCTGGTAGATCGCACGGGTGCCGGTCAGGCGGGCGGGGATGATCTTGCCGTTTTCGGCGACAAAGTCGCGCAGGGTGTCGACGTCCTTGTAGTCGATTTCCTCGACGCCGGCGACGGTGAAGCGGCAGAAGCGCTTGCGCTTGAACAGCAGCGACTGCGCGTTGCGCTTGGGACGCTTGTCCTTGTTGAATTTCTTGAACGTGGCCATGTGGGACCTCTTGAAAAATTACGAAAGTTCGAAAGACTGGATGTGGAGCACGATGCCCTTGCCGTTACGCGTCGTGGCGATGAAGCCGCTGAACCGTGCCTCGGTGCCGAGCGCCAGCGTCTGGAGCTTCTGGGCCACTGCGCCGAAGGCCACTGCCCTGACCGCTGCCTTCACCTGCCGCTGCACACCGCCTTCGGTGGCCTGCGACTCGTGTTCGAGCAGCAGGTCGATGGCGCTCAGGCCGGCCGGGGTGCTGCGCGGGGGCTGGGCTTCGGCGATGCGGGCGCTCAGCAGCAGCTGGTTCACCGCGTGCCGGCGGCCATCAGCCGTTGGCCTGCTCCGCCTGCTGGGCCTTGCGCGCTTCTTCGCGCTCGACCGTCTTCATCATCGACGACGGGCCGGTCTCGGCCTTCTTCTTGACCACCGTCAGGTGGCGCAGCACGGCGTCGTTGAACTTGAAGGCATGCTCCAGCTCGGCCATCACGGCCTGGTCAGCCTCGATGTTGATGCACAGGTAGTGCGCCTTGGCAAGCTTGTTGATCTGGTAGGCCAGCTGGCGGCGGCCCCAGTCTTCGACACGATGCACCTTGCCGTTGCCGGCGGTGATCATGCCCTTGTAGCGCTCCAGCATGGCCGGAACCTGTTCGCTCTGGTCCGGATGGATCAGCAGCACGATTTCGTAATGACGCATGGACACTCCTTGTGGATGGGCCGTGCAGCCGGGCGCGGCCTGAGGTTGCAGCCGCCCCCGGCGTCAGACGGGGTGCGGCAAGGAAAGCCCGAGATTATAGAACGAAAAAGCCGCCCGGCCTTTCGGCGGGGCGGCTCGCGGGGCCGGCTGGCCGGCCCGCTTCAAAAGCCCGGGATCAGGCGGCGCTGCCCTTCAGGTTGGGGTAGCGCACATGTTCCACCAGCTCCTGCATCTCGCGGTTCGGCGCCGGGGTGAACATGCTCACGATCAGGATGACCGCAAAGCCCACCGGCACGCCGAAGACGCCCGCCGAGATCGGAGCGATGCCGCCCCACAGGCTGACCGGCGAGTCGACGCTGAACACCGAGCGCAGCCACGGGTGGTTCATGATCATGTAGTAGGCGGTCACGCCGAAGCCGGCGACCATGCCCGTGACGGCACCCCACTTGGTGGCCCGCTTCCAGAAGATCCCGAGCACCAGCGCCGGGAAGAAGCCGGCTGCTGCGAACGAGAACGCCGCGGAAACGAGGAACAGGATGTCGGCGAGCTTGCTGACCTGCACATGCCAAGCGGTCCAGGCAGCCAGCGCGGCCACCACCAGCAGGAGGATCTTCGAGATCATCACCCGGCGCGAGGTCGGGGCGTTCGGATCGATCATCTTGTAGTAGAGGTCGTGCGACAGCGCGTTGGCAATCGTCAGCAGCAGGCCGTCCGCCGTCGACAGCGCAGCCGCAAGGCCGCCCGCCGCCACCAGGCCGGAGATCACGTACGGCAGGCCGGCGATTTCCGGCGTGGCCAGCACGATGATGTCACCGCCGATGCGCATTTCGCCCAGCTGGAAGATGCCGTCCTTGTTGATATCCACCACGCTCAGCAGCGCCGGGTCGACCTTGGCCCAGGTGGAAATCCACGCTGGCAGCTTGTCGAACGGCGTTCCCACCAGGGCGGTGAACACCTCGTACTTGACCAGCACGGCCAGGGCCGGAGCGGTGAAGTACAGCAGGAAGATGAAGAACAGCGACCACGTCACCGACTGACGCGCCTCCTTGACCGAGGGCGTGGTGTAGTAGCGCATCAGGATGTGCGGCAGCGCGGCCGTACCCACCATCAGGCAGAACACCAGCGCCAGGAAGTTGGCGCGCGACTCGTTGAACGCCTTCTGGGCCTTCTCGTCACCGTTCGGGTCACCCGCGAACTGCTGCGCATGGCGCGGCATGCCGGCCAGCGGTCGGGCACGTGCGTCGGCGGCTGCCTTGGCACGCGTCCAGGCTGCCTTGGCCTCGGCGTCATCCTTGGGCAGGGCCGCGAGGGCCTTCTCGGCGGCGGCCACCTCGGCGGCCGGCGCGTTGTTGGCCTTCAGGTCCTCGATCTTCTTGGCAGCGGCTTCCTTGTCGGCCTTGAGCGCGGCAGGAACGTCCTTGAGCTTGGCGGCCAGGTCATCCGACTGCTTCTTGAAGATGGCGATGACTTCCTTTTCCTTCGGGTCGTCGATCAGCTTCTTCTCGGCCTCGGTCACCTTCTGCAGCTGGAAGCCGTAGACGGCCTGCGGGATCGGCACGCCGGTCTGCTTGGCCGACAGCCACACCACCGGGATCATGTAGGCAATGATCAGGATGATGTACTGGGCCACCTGCGTCCACGTGACGGCACGCATGCCGCCCAGGAACGAGCACACCAGGATGCCGCCGAGGCCGACGAAGATGCCGATCTCGAAGGCCAGGCCCGACAGGCGGGTGGTGATCAGGCCCACGCCGTAGATCTGCGCCACCACGTACACGAACGAGCACAGGATGGCGATCAGGATGCCGACGAAGCGCGCCAGGTTGCCGTCGTAGCGCGCACCCAGGAAGTCGGGAATGGTGAATTGCCCGAACTTGCGCAGGTACGGCGCGAGGAACAGCGCCACCAGGCAGTAGCCGCCGGTCCAGCCCATGATGAAGGCCAGGCCACCATAGCCCTGCAGGTACAGCGTTCCGGCCATGCCGATGAACGAAGCGGCCGACATCCAGTCAGCGCCGGTGGCCATGCCGTTGTAGATGGCAGGCACGCGGCGGCCGGCCACGTAGTATTCGGCCGCATCGTTGGTGCGGCTCATGATGCCGATACCGGCATACAGCGCCACGGTCGCCAGCAGGAACACCAGGCCGATGGTGCCGCGGCTCATGCCCATCTGCTCGAGGATCGCGAGTGCGACCACGAACACCAGGAAGCCGCCGGTGTACCAGCCGTAGACCTTGTTCAGCTGCTTCTTGAAGGCATCGTTGGCGGCCTTGCCGCCCCCGCCTTCGTTTGCGTCAAAACTCAAGCCTGCCATGGTTACTCCTCCTCGGCCACGCCGTGTTCCTGGTCCAGCTTGTTCATGTAACGCGCATAGAACCAGATGATGATCACGTACACGACCAGCGAGCCTTGGGATGCAACCCAGAAGCTGAACGGCCAGCCGAAGAACGTGAAGTTCAGGTCACGGGCAGCGTACCCGATGACATAGGTCACGAAGAACCAGATCGCCAGCAAGATGGCGGTGATCCGGAGGTTCTTCTGCCAGTAGCGCTGGTGGTTCTCACTCACCTGCATGTCGACACCCCTTTCGTTACTGCTCCCGCCCGAAGGCGGCCCACTCGAATCGGCCCGCACGCGCTTGCGCACGCACGATGCAGCCGCTGGCCCTCCCGGGCGCCATGACCGGCAGCACGCCTCAGGAGGCGCGCTGTCCGGCAAGAAGCCCGGTCTCGCGCTCGAGCTGCGCTGCGACCTTGGGCTCAAACCCCTTGAGATGGCGAATGATCTTCACCGCCTCGTCGGGGTCATGACGATCGACATGAACCCGTGCCAGCTGGTACCAGCCGTACGGACTCATGGGCTGCAATTCGGTGTTGCGCTTGAGCGCCTCGACCGCTTCGTCGAAGCGGCGCATCTGGATGAGCACCAGCCCCAGGCCGTACCAGGCCCGGTCGAGCTGGGGACTGAGTTCGGTGGCGCGGCGCAGGGCGGCTTCGGCTCGGTCGAAGTCGCTCTCCTGCTCGAGCATGAAACCGAGGTTGAACCAGCTGTGTGCGTCGCTGTCGTCCTTGGCGGTCAGCGCGCCCAGCAGCTCGATGGCTTCGCGGCGGCGACCGGCCTGCGACAGCAGGTGCGCGAGGCTGGCCATGGCGTAGGTGTCGAGCGGAAACTCAACCAGCATCTGCTCGAACACCCGCGCGGCCGCGTCGTTCAGGCCCAGCGCCAGGCTGGCCATCGCGCGCCACTTCAGGCCGAGGTAGCGCATGCGCTGGCCAAAGGTGCGCCGGCTCATTTGCACAGCTCCACACCCATCTCGATGCAGATGCGCAGCTTGGCAGCGAGCGCGAAAAACCAGACAAAGCCCAGCAGCAGGAACGCAACCAGCGGTACGTGGCGGTCGAGCACCACGCGCGGCGAGAGGAAGCGGGCGGCGCGCACGAATGGCTTCGTGAGGATACCGAGCACCTGATAGAACAGGTTCTGCTCACGCTTGGCGCCGGCCAACAAGCCCAGCAGCCACTGCCCGGCGAGCGCCAGCAGCGCGATCTCTGCAATGAGCTTGATGGAGGTCACAAGGGTGAGCATGCGGAAGCGGCGTTGAAGACCGGACGGAGTGTCTTTGCCAAGCGCTTACGAACCCCTTACACCGCCAGCGCACCCTGCAGTTAACCCCATGAGGGTTTTCCCTCGCCATCCGGCACGCCGACGCGGCGGCGGCGTCGATGTCAAATCAATGTGACTTGGTGCGAGTCAATCGGGCAATGACAGTGCGTGTCAGCCAGGGCAGCACGCGCGGCAAGAGGCTCACGACGACGATGGCTGCACTGCCCGCCGCCACGCCGAACAGGCCGGCAGAGATCGGCTGGATGCCAAACCACGGTGCCGCCTCGGTGGAGGCTCCCGTCAGGCTGCGCAGCGTCTGCGAATTTGCAACCACGTAGTACAGCGTGATCGCCAGGCCCGCCAGCATGCCGGCCACCGCACCCGCTCGCGTGGCCCGGGGCCAGAAGATGCCCAGCACCATCGCCGGCACGAAGGCCGCCGCCGCAATCGAGAACGATGCGGCCACCACCGGAAGGATGGCTGCCGGGCGCGATGCTGCCACCGCCGCGGCCAGCACCGCCACCGCCAGCAGCACGAACTTCGATGCGATCACGCGCTGCGCAGCAGCGCGTCCGACCATCGGCGGCGAGGCCTGCGTGTCGCGCACGATGACGCTGGTCAGCGCCAGCAGCAGCGCGTCTGCGGTGGACAGCGCCGCCGCCAGGCCACCCGCGGCCACCAGGCCGGAGATCACGTAAGGCAGACCCGCGATCTCGGGCATCGCCAGCATCACTGCGTCGGCCCCGAGGTTCAGTTCACCGAACTGCAGGACGCCGTCGCCGTTGATGTCTTCCACCGACAGCAGCGCCGGGTCGACCTTGGCCCACTGCCCGATCCACGCCGGCAGGCTTTCAAAGCTGGACCCCACCACCTGCTGCATCACTTCGTACTTGACCATCACCGCCAGCGCGGGCGCGGCGATGTACAGCAGCGCAATGAAGAACAGCGACCAGGCCACCGACGAGCGCGCCGCCGCCACCGAAGGCACGCTGTAGAAGCGCGTGAGCAGATGCGGCATGCCCAGCGTGCCCAGCATCAGGCACAGCACCAGCGCCAGGAAATTGCGCCGCGCCAGCGGGTCGGCCTCGTGCCGCCCGTCGCTGGCCAGCGGGCTCAGCAGATCGGGGTACGGCTCGGCATGCGGCGGCAGCCCGCCCAGCGGCTGCGATCGCTCGCGGCTTTCCTGCGCGGCACGCAGCCAGAATTCGCGCGCGGCAGCGCCGTCGGTGGGCAGCGCCGCGAGCTCGCGCGAGGCGGCGGCGATCAGCGCGGTGTCGGCGTCGCTGGCCTTGAGATCGCGGATGCGCTCGCGCAGCTCGGTGCGTTCCTGGATCAGCGCAGAGCGCGGGTCCTGCAGACGCAGCTGATGCTCTGCCGCGCGGCGCGCGTGCTCGTCGCGCACCATCTGCTCGGCGGGGGACTGCTGCAGCTTGCGTTCGAGCGCCGCGATCTTTTCCATCTGCTGGCCGTACACCAGGGGCGCCAGCGGGTTGCCCATCTGCTTGTAAGCGAGCCACGACACCGGCACCAGGAAGGCCAGCACCAGGATCACGTACTGCGAGACCTGCGTCCAGG
>JBDLRH010000004.1:0-67345 GCA_039800165.1 Pseudomonadota bacterium | reverse complement strand
ACCCGGTGCAGCACATGGGCCACCGGCTCGGGCAGCGTGCTGGCCAGCCGCGTGCGCTCGCGCAGACGCTCGTTGGTCAGCAGGTAGTCGTGCCAGATGGTGGCTTCGGGCACGTCCAGCGCGTGCAGCAGCAAGGCGGCGGCCACGCCGGTGCGGTCCTTGCCGGCGGTGCAGTGAAAGACCAGCGGCGCCTCGTCTGCATGCAGCAGGTGCGAAAAGAATTCGGCAAAGCGCGGCGTGTTGTGCTCGACGAAGGCGCGGTAGGTCTCGCGCATCAGCTCGGCGGTGTGCTCGGCGCTGACGTCGCGGCCGGCGCCCAGCAGGTCCGACAGCTTTTGCACCACGGTCGGCTCGATGGCCAGCGAATGCACCCGCGCCTGAGGAATGATGCACGGCGCCATGGTGCGCTCGGTCACGCCGCGAAAGTCGAGCACCCGCCACTGCGCATGGTGGCGCTGCAGCGCGGCGATGTCGTCGGCCGTCAGCGCGCCCAGATGGTCGGAGCGGAACACCCGCCCGGCGCGCAGCACACGGCCCTGCGCATTGCGCAGGCCGCCCATGTCGCGGAAGTTGGGGGCGCCCTTGAGGTTCATCCGGTGCTTATCCGCGGGTGGCGTCGCGCGCCTTGTCGGGCGAGCCTTCCAGGCCCGCCAGCACCGCCCGGTTGTTGCCTGGAATCACCATGCTGAACTTGTTGTCCACGCGGGTGTATTCGTAGTAGCCCATGCGCGCGATCGGCGCAATCTTCAGCACATCGACCAGGCCGTTGGCGTCGATCACCGCATCATCGATGTGGATGGCCACCACGCGACCGAACACCACGTCCACCGTGCCCATGGGCGGCGTGCCCGGAAAGCGCAGGGTGTTGAGGTAGGTGCACTCGAACTGGATCGGCGAGCCGGCCACGCGCGGCGGCCGCACCTTGCGCGAGGGCAGCTTGGTCAGGCCGGCGCGCTCGAACTCGTCCACGCCGTGCGGCAACTCTTCGGCCGAGGCGTTGACCGCCTCGCGCAGGTCCCAGGTGGCCATGTTCCAGACGAATTCACCCGTCTCTTCGGCGTTGCGCACCGAGTCCTTGCGGTCACCGCCACTGTTCTGGTTGGCCGAGAACATGACGATGGGCGGATCGAAGGTGACGTTCTGGAACTGGCTGTAGGGCGCCAGGTTGTGCCGGCCCTCGCGGTCCACGGTGGAGATCCAGCCGATGGGCCGCGGCACCACGCACGACTTGAACGGGTCATGCGGCAGGCCGTGCGGCGTGACGCCGGGTTCGTAGTACATGGATGTGCTGCTCCTTACTTCTTGCCCAGGCCCAGGCGCTGCGCGCCTTCGGTGTACAGGCGGGTCTTCTCGCGCATGAAGGCGTCCATCTCCTCCACGCCCACGTTCAGCAGCTCGAACCCGGCCTTGGCCGCCAGGTCCTTCATCTCGGCATCGTTGTTCAGTGCGCGCCAGAGGTCGGAGATGCGCTTGCGTGCCTCGGGCGGGGTGCCCTTGGGCACGCCGATGCCGCGGTACGCGCCGTCCACCCAGTCCACACCCAGTTCCTTGAAGGTGGGCACATCGGGCAGCAGCGGATGGCGCTTGTCCATCGCCACGGCCAGCGCACGCAGCCGCGCCTTGTTGGCAATCGCAAACGGGGTGTAGGTCATCGCGCCGTCGATCTGCGCGCCCAGCACCGCACTGGCCATGTCGCCGGTGCCCTTGTAGGGGATGTAGTTGGTCTGCACGCCGAAGGCGGCGTTCAGCCGCTCATGCGCCGCGTGGTTGGCCGAGTTCAGGCCCGAGCCCCCCAGCGCCAGCTTGCCCGGCTGCGCCTTGGCCGCGCGCACGAAGTCGGCGAACGACTTGATCGCGCTGCTTTCGGGCACCACCAGGATGTCGGGCGTGTAGTGGAACCAGAACACCGGCGTGATGTCGGCGGTCTTGTACTGCACCTGGCCTTCGAGCGGCTGGAACACGATGTGCGGCAGGTTCACGCCCACCACGTTCAGGCCGTCGCCAGGCAGCTGGTTCATCTGGCCCCACATCAGCGCACCGCCGGCACCGGCCTTGTACTGGATGATGGTGTCGATGGCCGCGCAGCGCTTCTTCAGCACCACCTGCTGGTGGCGCGCCGACAGGTCGGACTCGCCGCCCGGCGGGAAGGCCTGCCAGTACATCACGTTCTTGTCGGGGCAGCCTTGCGCTTGCGCACTGGCCGCGCCCAGCAGCGCCAGCGAGGCCAACGCCAGGGTGGTGATGCGTCGCAGTGTGTTCATCGCTTGTCTCCTTGTGCTTGTGGTGGGGTCGATGATTCGGTGTGGGGCTCGCCGGCGGGCACGCTTCAGCGCACCGCCGCGCAGACGGCATCGGTGACCTGCTGCGTGGTGGCCTTGCCGCCGAGGTCGCGGGTGTGCAGCGCGGTGTTGGCGGTCACGCTTTCGATCGCGCGCATCAGGCGTTGTGCTGCGGCCGCCTCGCCCAGGTGTTCGAGCAGCATCACGCAGCTCCAGAAGGTGCCCACCGGGTTGGCCAGGCCCTTGCCCATGATGTCGAAGGCCGAGCCGTGGATCGGCTCGAACATGCTGGGGTAGCGGCGCTCGGGGTCGATGTTGCCGGTGGGCGCGATGCCCAGGCTGCCGGCCAGCGCCGCGGCCAGGTCGCTCAGGATGTCGGCATGCAGGTTGGTCGCCACCACGGTGTCGATGCTCGCGGGGCGGTTGACCATGCGCGCGGTCATCGCATCGACCAGCTCCTTGTCCCACTTCACGTCGGGGAAGTCGCGCGCCACTTCGTTCGCGATCTGGTCCCACATCACCATGGCGTGGCGCTGCGCATTGCTCTTGGTCACCACGGTGAGCTGCTTGCGCGCACGGCCCTGCGCCAGGCGGAAGGCAAAGCGCATGATGCGCTCCACACCGGCGCGGGTCATCATCGACACATCGGTGGCCACCTCGATCGGATGGCCCTGGTGTGCACGGCCACCGACACCGGCGTATTCGCCTTCGGAGTTCTCGCGCACGATCACCCAGTCCAGGTCTTTCGGCGTGCAGCGCTTGAGCGGGGCGTCGATGCCCGGCAGGATGCGGGTGGGCCGCACGTTGGCGTACTGGTCGAAGCCCTGGCAGATCTTCAGGCGCAGACCCCACAGGGTGATGTGGTCGGGGATGTGCGGGTCGCCGGCCGATCCGAACAGGATGGCGTCCATGCCGCGCAGCGCGTCCAGCCCGTCGGCGGGCATCATTTCGCCGTGCGCGCGGTACCAGTCGCCGCCCCAGCCAAAGTCGGTGAAATCAAACTGGATGCCGCCCACGGCGCGGGCCAGCGACTCCAGCACGGTGCGGCCGGCAGGGATGACCTCCTTGCCGATGCCGTCGCCCGGAATGGTGGCAATGCGATAGCTCTTCATGGGGGCATTGTCCCCGACAATGCAGGCGCCGCCTGTCACCTCCGGTCGGGGGCCATCGGGGCCACCCAGCGCACCTTTTTTCTGCTCGTCACCATGCCGACCTTGCTGATCCGCCACGCCGACTGCGTGGCCACCTTCGACGATGCGCGCACCGAGTGGCGCGACGGCTGGGTGTTCATCCGCGACCACCGCATCGAAGCCCTCGGGCCGATGTCGCAGCTGCCGCCCGTGCTGGCCGACAGCGCCGACCGCGTGATCGATGCGCGCGGCCATGTGGTGATTCCGGGCATGGTGAACACCCACCATCACATGTACCAGTCGCTCACCCGCGCCATCCCTGCGGTGCAAAACGCCGAGCTGTTTGGCTGGCTGCGCGGCTTGTACCCGATCTGGGCCGGGCTCACGCCCGAGATGGTGCGCGTGTCCACGCAAGTGGCGATGGCCGAGCTGCTGATGAGCGGCTGCACCACCAGCAGCGACCACCTCTACATCTACCCCAATGGCGTGCGGCTGGACGACAGCATCGGGGCGGCGCGCGAAATAGGCATGCGCTTCGTGGCCACGCGCGGCAGCATGAGCGTGGGCCAGTCGCAAGGCGGCCTGCCGCCCGACCGGGTGGTGGAGCGCGAAGACGACATCCTGCGTGACACGCAGCGGCTGATCGAGGCGTACCACGAGGCCGCGCCCGGCGCGATGGTGCAGGTGGCCGTGGCGCCCTGCTCGCCCTTCAGCGTGAGCCGCGAGCTGATGCGTGAATCGGCGGCGCTGGCGCGCAGCTATGCGCAGCGCTTCGGCGCGCACGGCGTGCGGCTGCACACCCACCTGGCCGAGAACGACCATGACGTGGCCTACAGCGCCGCGAAGTTCGGCTGCACCCCCGCGCAGTACGCGCAGGACCTCGGCTGGACCGGCAGCGACGTGTGGCATGCGCACTGCGTGAAGCTCGACGACGAAGGCATCAGCCTGTTTGCCGCCACCCGCACCGGCGTGGCGCACTGCCCGTGCAGCAACATGCGGCTGGCCAGCGGCATCGCGCCGGTGCGGCGCATGGTGGATGCCGGCGTGCCGGTGGGCCTGGGCGTGGACGGCAGCGCCAGCAACGACGCGGCCCAGATGCTGAACGAGGCACGCCAGGCCATGCTGCTGGCGCGGGTGGGCCGCGCGCTGGCGCCTTTCGGTTGCGACCACGGCCCGGCCGAGATGACCGCGCGCGATGCGCTGGCGCTGGCCACGCGCGGCGGCGCGCAGGTGCTGGGGCGCGGCGACATCGGCCACCTGGCGCCGGGCATGTGCGCGGATCTGGCTGTCTTTGATGTGCGCGGCCTGCCGTTTGCCGGGGGCGCGGTGCACGACCCGCTGGGCGCGTTGCTGCTGTGCGCCAGCGCGCAGGCGGCCTACACCGTGGTGCACGGCCGGGTGGTGGTGGATCAGGGGCGCTTGGCCACCGTGGACCTGGGGCCGCTGGTGGAGCGGCACAACCGGCTGGCGCGCGAGCTGGCCGAGGCTGCTCGGTAGTCAAGGCAGCACAGGGCCGAATCATGCGCCACCGGGCGGCACCGGACGACACGCTGCCCCATCGCCGGGGCCGGGTTCGCACTGCCCGGGTCAGGTCGGGTCGGGTCGGGTCGGGTCGATTCAGTTTCGCTGAATGCGACCCCAAGAAAGTCTGAGCAAAAAAGGGGCTGCCGGGCCTTGCCGCAGCGCAACATCGCCGTCAGACTCTCAGGTCCGCCTTCAAAGCCCCCCATGTTTGACGTCTACAAGCTCATCACCCTGATTGAACGGGCGATCCTCGTGCTGATCGCCCTGTTCACCGTCTGGGGCGTCGGCCATGAGATGGTCAAGCTGGCGGCTAGCGGCACGGTCGCGCTGACCGACCTGCTGCTGATGTTCATCTACGCCGAGGTGCTGGGCATGGTGGCCGCGTTCTACAAGTCGCGCAGCATCCCGATCAGCATCCCGATCTTCATTGCCATCACCGCGCTGTGCCGCCTGATCATCCTGCAGGGCAAGGGTGTGAGCACGGTGGACCTGATGTACGAAAGCGGCGCGGTGCTGCTGCTGGCCGTGGCTGCGCTCGTCATCCGCTGGAACTTCGCGCGCATTCCCGAGCGCGAGGACCCTGAATCGCGCAATGCCGACGGCAAGCCGTGACCCGGCACGCCATTTGCTTGCCCAAGACCCTGCTTTTTCATCAAGAACCCTGAACCCAAGGAGAGGCCCATGTCCACTGTCAAGAAATGCCTGGCCGGCAAGCCAACGCGCGTGATTTCCGTTCACCCCAGCGACCGCGTGGTGGTGGCGCTGACCCTGATGCGCGACCACCGCGTGCGCTCGGTGCTGGTGCTCGAGGAGCAAAAGCTCGTGGGCATCATCACCCAGGGCGACTGCGCCATCAAGGTGCTGCTGCAAGGCCGCAGCGCCGAGTCGGTATCGGTGCGTGAGGTGATGACCGCCGCGCCGCTGACGGTGACGCTGGACGACACGCTCGAGCGCTGCATGAACGTGATGGCCTCGCGCAACATCCGCCACCTGCCGGTGACGCAGGCCGACAAGGTGGTGGGCGTCGTCTCCATCGGCGACATCGTCAAGGACATCATCGAGCAGCAGGGCAGCCAGATCAAATATCTGGAGACCTACATCAAGGGCCACGGCGCGGGCTGAAGCTGTCGCCGCGCCGGCCTGGCGCCCGCCCGGCAATCAGCCCGGGCGCGCCCAGGCCACCAGTTGCTCCACAAACTCCAGCACCGCCGGGCGGCTTTCGTCGGCCTGGCGCAATGCGTACACGTCGCCCGAGGGCATGGCATCGCGCAGGCGGCACACCGCCACCGAGTCGCTGCGCAGCGTGGCCAGCGACATGGGCACCAGCGCAACGCCGATGCCTGCGGCCACCAGGTTGACCGCTGCCGGCACCTCCACCACCTGCTGCACGATGCGCGGCGCAAAGCCGGCCTCGATGCAGGTGTCGTGCACCCGCTGCGCGTACCACGACGAATCAAGCCGCAGGAACACGAACGGATCGTCGCGCAGGTCGACGAGTGACAGCTGCCGGCGGCCGGCCAGGCGGTGGGCCCGCGGCAGCACCGCCACCGCCGGGTCGCGCCACAGCAGCTGGCTGACCAGCTCGCCCTGATCGAAGGAGCGCCGCAACACGCTGACATCGATACGGCGCTCGCGCAGGGCCTGCAGATGATCGACCGGCCGCATTTCCTGCAGGCTGATCTCCACCAGCGGGCGCCGCTCGCGGAACTCGCGGATGAACTGCGGCAGCGGCCCGAGAAAGTGCGAGCCCGACAGGCCCACCCGCACCCGTCCCTCCAGGCCCTCGGCCACGCGACGCACATGCTCGCGCGCCTCGTCGAGCTGCTCGAGCACCGATCGCGCATGGCTCAGCAGCGCCTTGCCGGCCTCGCTGAGCTCCACGCTGCGGCTGGTGCGGTGAAACAGCCGCACGCCGAGCTCCTGCTCCAGGTTGGCGATCTGAAAGCTCAGCGGCGGCTGCGACACATGCAGCCGGCGTGCGGCACGGGTGAAGCTCAGCTCCTCGGCCAGCACGGTGAAGTAGCGCAGCTGTCGCAGTTCCATGGCGGACGGACGGGATGGATTTATACGATTTATGGATTAAATCATCCAAATTATGTATTTGCTTGTATGGATTGGCGCCGCGATGATGCGCAGCGTTTCAACATGAGCCACCCCATGGACACCCCTTACCGCGTCGGCCTGATCGTTCCGAGCTCCAACACGACGATGGAGACCGAGATTCCCGCGATGCTGCACGCACGCGAGTCGGTGCTGCCCGAGCGCTTCAGCTTCCACTCGAGCCGCATGCGCATGAAGTCGGTCACCAAGGAAGAGCTGGCCGCGATGGACGCCGACTCCGACCGCTGCGCAGTGGAGCTGTCGGACGCCCACATGGACGTGATGGGCTACGCCTGCCTGGTAGCCATCATGAGCATGGGCAAGGGCTATCACCGGGTGTCGCAGCGCCGCCTGCACGACGTCACCGTGCGTAACGGCTCGGCAGCTCCCGTGACCACCAGCGCCGGCGCGCTGGTCGAGGGCCTGCAGGCGATGGGCGCCAAGCGCGTGTCGCTGATCGCGCCCTACATGAAGCCGCTGACCCGGCTGGTCATCGACTACCTGGAGAACGAAGGAATCGAGGTGATCGACAGCATCTCGCTGGAGATCCACGACAACGTGGCTGTCGGCGCGCGCGACCCGAAGGCGCCGGCCGAGCTGTGGAAGCAGCTCAAGGTGACCGGTGCCGACGCGATCGTCGCGTCGGCGTGCGTGCAGATGCCGTCGCTCGCCTCGATCCCCCTGATCGAGGCGCAAAGCGGCCTGCCGGTGGTCTCCAGTGCGGTGTGCACCACCTGGTCGCTGCTCAAGCATCTGGGCCTGGAGCGCCGCGTGCCCGGCGCGGGTGCATTGCTGTCGGGCCGCTACTGAGGCGCTGCCTCAACGCAGGGCTGCCCTGCCCTTCCCTTCACTGATTCTGTTTTGTCCAAGGACTTGCCATGAACCTGCAACGACGCACCTTCTCGGCCCTGGCGGCCACGCTGGCCCTGGCCGCTGCGCCGGCCTTTGCCCAGGGTGACTATCCCAGCAAGCCGGTCACGCTGATCGTGCCCAACCCGCCGGGTGGCCTAGTGGATTCGTCAGCGCGGCTGCTCTCGGATGGCCTGACCAAGACCCTGAACCAGACCATCGTGGTCGACAACAAGGGCGGCGGCAGTGGCAATGTGGCCTACGGCCTGGTGGCGCGTGCGCCGGCCGACGGCTACACCCTGCTCAACTCGTACTCGGCCTATCACGTCGGCAACCCGCACCTGAGCCCCAAGCTGCCCTGGGCACAGAAGGACTTCGCGCCGGTGGCGCTGATCACGGTGGCCACCAACGTGATCACCGCGCATCCGTCGGTGCCGGCCAACAACCTGAGCGAGCTGATCAGCTATGTGAAGAAGAACCCCGGCAAGCTCAGCTACGCATCGCAGGGCAACGGCTCGCTAGCGCACATCGGCACCGAAATGTTCAAGAGCGTGACCGGCACCAGCATGGTCCACATTCCGTACCGCGGCTCGGGCCCGGCGATCCAGGACGTGCTGAGCGGCCAGGTGCAGGTGTTCATCACCACGCCGCCTTCGGTGATGCAGCATGTGCAGGCCGGCAAGCTCAAGGGCTACGCCGTCACCGGCAAGACACGCCACGGCGGCCTGCCGGCGGTGCCCACCACCGCCGAGGCGGGCCTGAAGGGCTTCGAGCTCGAGGCCTGGGTCGGCATCTTCGCGCCGGCGGCCACGCCACCCGAAGTCATCACCAAGCTGACCAACGCGATCAAGGCCGCGCTGGAACTGCCCGAGACCAAGACCCGCGCCCAGGCCGCCGGCATCGAGCTGCGCTACCTGCCGCCGGCACAGCTCGATGCCATGGTCAAGCGCGAAACCGAGTTCTGGGGCAAGACCATCAAGGCGGCGGGCATCACCGCCGATTGAACGGGTCTGCAGCACCCACTGTTTCCGGTCGGCAGGCCGGAGCAAGCGCACCGGTACGACCGGCGCCGCCTGGCCTGCCTTAGTTGAACGCGCATCCAAGATTCAGGGAGGAACACCATGCGCACCACAATGAACCGCCTCGCGGCGGCAGCGGCCCTGGCCTGCGGACTCACCGCTGGCCTGGCCTTTACTCCGGCGGCGTCGGCACAGACCCCCATGGTCAAGACGCAGGCGCCGGGCTTTCACCGCACCTTCGTCGGCGACTTCGAGGTCACCGCCATCTCGGACGGCACCGTCAAGCTGCCGATGCTCAAGCTGCTGCAAGGCCGCCCGGAGCAGATGGCCGAGGCGCTCAAGCGCGGCTTCCTCAAGGAGATGGTCGAGACATCGGTCAACGCCTACCTGATCAACACCGGCAGCAAGCTGGTGCTGATCGACGCGGGCGCCGCCGGCCTGTTCGGCCCGACGCTGGGCAACCTGCACGCCAACCTGCGCGCCTCGGGCTACCGGCCCGAGCAGGTCGATGAGATCTACATCACCCACATGCACCCCGACCATGTGGGCGGGTTGGTCGCCGACGGCAAGATCGCCTTCCCGAACGCCACGCTGCGCATCGACCAGCGCGACGTGGACTTCTGGCTGAGCAAGGCCAACATGGACGCCGCGCCCGAGGGCAACAAGGGCTTCTTCCAGGGCGCGATGGCCTCGGTCAATCCGTACCGCGACGCCGGCAAGCTCCGGCCCTTCAACGGCGCGACCGAGCTGGTGCCTGGTATCCGCGCGGTACCGACCTACGGCCACACGCCCGGCCACACCGTCTACCAGGTGGAGAGCAAGGGCGAGAAGCTGATGCTGTGGGGCGACCTGATGCACGTGGCCGCCATCCAGTTCGAGGACCCGAGCGTGACGATCGCCTTTGACAGCGACAACAACGCCGCGCGCTCGCAGCGTCAGGCCGCCTACGCCGACGCGGCGAAGAACGGCTACCTGGTGGGCGTGACGCACATCAGCTTCCCCGGCCTGGGCAACCTGCGCGCCGGCGCCGATGGCAAAGGCTTCAGCTGGGTACCGCTGAACTACTCGGGCCTGAAGTAAGTTTCCGCGTGCGGGCGCTCGCGCGCTCGCACGCAAAGCATCAGCGCACCGGCGCCCCTGCCTTGAACCAGTCGCCGACCAGCGCGCGCTCGGCCTCGGTGATCTGCGTGGCGTTGTTCATCGGCATCTGCCGCGTCACCACCACCTGCTGGTAGACGTTCTGCGCATGCGTCTTCAGCGCCTCGGGTGAATCCAGGCGCACGTTCTTCATCTGCACCTGCGCGTTGTGGCACTGCGTGCAGCGCTGCTCCATCACGGCGGCCACCTTCTGCGCCAGCTCGGCGGGCGGCACCGGCGCAGCCGCTGCGGGTGCGGCCGCCTGCGGCGCCGGCTTCATCCAGACGATCACTGCGGCGATCACGATGCAGCCGACGATGGCCCAGGGCAGCGGGTTGCCCGCACGGCCGTGGTGAAAGGCATGGCGCTGCACGAAGAACTGGCGGATCAGCGCGCCGCCCATCATCATCAGGAACAGCACCAGCCACGCCTGCTTGTGCGTGTACAGGAAGCTGTAGTGGTTGCTCAGCATCGCGAAGATGACCGGCAGCGTGAAGTAGGTGTTGTGCACGCTGCGCTGCTTGCCGCGCTTGCCGTGCAGGGCCAGCTCTTTCGGGTCGAGCCTGACGCCGCTGGTCATCGCTGCCACCACCTTGCGCTGGCCGGGGATGATCCAGAAGAACACGTTGGCACTCATCGCGGTGGCGATCATGGCGCCCACCAGCAAGAACGCAGCGCGCCCGGCGAAGAGCTCGCAGGCCAGCCACGAGCCGAAGGCCACCACCGCCAGCATCACCGCGCCGATGATGGCTTCGCCCTTCTCGCGAAAGCCGACGATGCGGCACACCAGGTCGTAGATGACCCAGAACGCCACCAGGAAGCCCACCGCGGCAAAGCCTGCGGCCACCGGCGACCAGTCCATCAGCGACTTGTCGACCAGGAAGGTACCCGCGTTCCACAGGTACAGCACGGTGAACAGCGCAAAGCCGCTCAGCCAGGTGGAATAGCTCTCCCAGTAGAACCAGTGCAGCCGGGTGTGGATCTTCTTGGGCGCGACCATGTACTTCTGCGGGTTGTAGAACCCGCCGCCATGCACCGCCCACATCGCACCGTCCACGCCCTTTTCCAGCAGGTCAGGGCTCGTCGGCTTGACCAGGTTGTTGTCGAGGAAGACGAAGTAGAACGATGAGCCGATCCACGCGATGGCCGTGATCACGTGCACCCACCGCAACAGCAGGTTGGCCCAGTCGAGCAGGTAGCTTTCCATGTGAATGCTCCACCTGCTCACCACTGCGGGCTCTGTGAGCAGTCAACCTGGCCGCGAAACCTTCAAGGCACCGCTGCGACCTGTCCACCAAAGTGTATACACTTTTTCGCCGCAACGCCATCGAAGCGGCGTGAACATGTTGCAAGCGGCATGCCAGCGCCGCGCCACAGACAGCGGCCGCGGCGCCAGCGGTACGTCGGTCGGCGCGCGGTGGCGCCGGCCAACGCGGGGCCAGCCCGGCTTACCAGTTGCGCGAAGGCGCGCGGCTGCCGCTTTCCTCGCGCGGGCGCGCGAGGTTGACCGTCATCGCGCGGCCGGCAAGCGACTGGCCGTGCAGCGCGTCAATCGCTGCCTGCGCTTCGGCGGGCGAGGCCATCTCGACGAAGGCAAAGCCCTTGGAGCGTCCGCTGTCGCGTTCCATCAGCACCTGTGCCGAGCGCACGTCGCCGAAGGCGGCGAACTGTTGTTGAAGATCTTCGTCGCGCACCGAGTACGCGAGGTTTCCGACATAAAGCCTGTTGGTCATGATGTTCTTTCTTGAAATGAATCGATGGGAAGGGGAGGGTCAGCGACGCGGGCGTCGCGGTGCCATGGGTGCGCCCGACGAACGGGGCTCCATGAAGCGGTAGGTGATGCGGCCCTTGTTGAGGTCATAGGGCGACATTTCCAGCATCACGCCGTCGCCCGCAAGGATGCGGATGCGGTGCTTGCGCACCTTGCCGCCTGCGTAGGCCACCAGGCTGTGACCGTTGTCAAGGGTCACACGGTAGCGGGAATCGGGCAGGATCTCATCGACCTTGCCACGCATTTCGATCAGGTCTTCCTTGGCCATGGGTTCACTCCTGTGAGCAAAGGGACAGGGGCAGCGCGGCCGGGCGGTGCTGCTGCAGCCACAGCAGGCCCTGTTCGGCGGCGTAGCGCAGCGCGCTGTCGCGCGATTCAAACGGCAGGGCAAAGCGCATCACGCGGTCATGCGTGGCACTGCCCTGGCCGCTGCGGATGGAGACCGAAGCGCGGTGCCGGCCGGTTTCGTCGAGCCGCGACAGCGGCGAAATCAGGTGTTTGCCGTACAGGCGGGGAAGGCTATGAAGTGATGTGGATTGCATGCGGGGGCACTGCGCACAGTGCCGGTGAAAACAAGGGGGCCAGCGGGCCGGCGCACCTTCGCGGCGCGCGGACAGCCCAAGAGGCCAGCGGTGCCTGCGCGTGGCGCAAGCCAATCAACCTACCGGTGGGGGAGTGATTCAGGTGAGGGCTTGGCCTGCACCTGCGAGGCGTGCGAACCGCCGGAAACGGCGGGACACCTCATCAAACATCGGGGCGCCGAAGGTAAGCAAGTCGGCGCTGGATGCACGCACTGTACCACGCTTGTGCAGATCTGCGCGAAAGATGCAGCCACGCTGCCGCTTGCGTGCACCCGCGGCGCAGGAAAGATCGCCTGCGATGGACTCAGCTCAAGGCCGAGGTGACCGAAGCGCCGAACACGCTGGAAAGGCGCTGCAGATAGGCCTGGTGCTGCTGCGCGCGAAAGCGCCGCTGCGCGATGGCCTGTGCCGGCGCCAGCGGCTCGAAGCGCACCGCATCGGGTGGGCGGCACTGCACCAGGCGGTCCACATCGTCGGCCAGCAGTGTGGCGATCTTCGGGTAGCCGCCGGTGGTCTGGTGGTCGGCCAGCAGCACCGTGGGCGCGCCATCGCCCGACACCTGCACCGAGCCGCGCACGATCGGCTCTGAGGGGATCGACAGCGCCGCGCGCGGCAGCAGCGAAGGCCCGCGCAGCCGCACGCCCATGCGGTCGTAGGTGTGGGTCAGCTCAAACGGCGTGTGGGTGAAGGTGGCCAGCGTCTCGGGCGCAAAGAAGCGGTCTTGCGGGCCCAGCACGCACTGCACGCTGCGCGCCGGCCGCGCCCACACCGGGCAGGGAATGTCGGCCTCGGGCACTGCAGCCACGCGCGCGTTGTGCACCGTGAGCGTCTGCCCGGTGCGCACCGCGCCACCACCCAGGCCCGCGCTGGCCAGCGTGGCACGGCTGCCCAGCCACGATGCGGCCTGCAGATCGCCCGCCAGCGCAAGGTAGCACCAGCTGCCCCACACGCCGGGCTGGATGCTCAGCGTGTCGCCCGCGCGCAGCGTCAGCACCGTCCAGGCGCCGCTGCGCTGCGTACCGTGCTGCACCACGAAACCGCCGCCCACCACCGCCACGCTGAGCGTGCCGGCCATGCACTGCAGCGACAGCCCGGCCACCGACACCTCAATCGCCGCCTGCCCCACCGCGTTGCCGAGCACCGCATTGGCGATGGCAAAGCTCTTGCGATCCATCGGCCCGGAGGCCGGCACGCCAAAGCGCTTGAGGCCCACGCGACCGCCGTCCTGCACGGTGATGTGCGGGCCGGCCTGCACGACACGAAAGCGCGCAAGGCTCATCGGCTGGCCGCGTCGAACTCGCTGCGGCTGATGCGGCGAAACACCACCGCATCTCCCACACCGAACAAAAAGGCACGCGCAGCGTCGGCGCGCACGTTGGTGCCGCCACCGCTGTCGCCGCCGTCGTCGTTCTCGGTCGACAGGATGCGCGTGGGCGAGCGGCCGATGATCCACCAGCCGGTGGGCATCACCAGCGTGGTCACCAGGCACTGCGGCCCTGCAATCAGCACGCTGCCGGCGCTGATGTTGCGCACCGGCGAAGGCTTGCGCTCCATGCGGATCGCCTCCGGCACGCCGCCCAGGTAGGCATAGCCCGGCGCAAAGCCGTACATGAAGACCTGGTACCGGCCGCTCAGGTGTGCCTCGATCACCGCCTCGCGCGACAGGCCGGTGCGCTCGGCCACCGCATCCAGATCGGGCGCGAAGTCGCCGTCGTAGCAGACCAGCACCTCGCGCGTGCTGCGGTTGCGCCGCACCGCCGCCGGTGCATCCAGCAACTCCATCAGGTGCGCCTGCACTTCATCGAAGTCACGCACCAGCGGATCGAAGATCACCAGCAGGTTCACATAGGCCGGCACCGCCTCCACCAGCCCTTCGAAGGGCTTGCGCTGCAGCGCCTGGTCCAGCCGCAGCACCGCGTCGTGCACGGGGCCCTGGATCTCGCTGCCGAATTCGACCAGCAGCGCGTGGTCGGACACCGCGCGGAACACCGGCTGACGGGGTGTCGCAGCAGCCGGTGCGTTCATTCGCTCAGGTGCCGAGGAAGGGCGCGATGCGAACGCCGTTGTCTTGCAGGCGCTGGCGGATGGCGCGCGCCATGTCGACGGCACCGGCGCTGTCGCCGTGCACGCAGATCGAGTGCGCCGCCAGCCGGATCGGCTCGCCGTCGACCACCGGCATCAGGCCGCTTTCCAGCAGCTGCAGCAGGCGCTGCACCGCGTGGTCCACGTCGTGGATCATCGCGTCGGGCCGGCTGCGCGGCACCAGACGGCCGGTGGACAGGTAGCCGCGATCGGCAAACACTTCGGAGTACACGGACAGGCCCGCGCTGCGCGCCTCGTGCTCGAGCACCGTGCCCGAAATCGCGAGGACCGCCAGCTCACGCGAGATGCCCTGCACCGCCTGCACGATGGCACGCGCCACATCCGCGTTGTCGGCCGCGAGGTTGCCCAGGGCGCCGTGCGGCTTGACGTAGCGCACCTTGGTGCCCGCCAGCGAGGCGATCGCCTGCAGGCTGCCGACCTGTGCGGCCACCATGCGCCCCACCTCGGCCGGCGTCATCGGGATGATGCGGCGACCGAAGCCCTCGCGATCGGCATACCCCGGGTGCGCGCCCACCACAACGCCGTTCTTCACTGCGATCTGCAGCGTGCGGAACATGGTCTCGGGGTCGCCGGCATGGCCGCCGCAGGCCACGTTGGCGCTGGAGACCAGCTGCAGCATGGCCGCGTCGTCGCCCATGGTCCACGGGCCGAAGCCCTCGCCAAGGTCAGAGTTCAGGTCGATGCGCTGGGTCATGGAGGGACTGCCTTCGCGTGATGCCGCCGATCAGCCCGGCACCAGGCCCAGGTGGGCCCGGAAGCGGTTCTTGATGAACACCGCGTCGCGCGAAGGCAGCGAGCGCGGCAGGTTCTCGGCCCTGACCTTGAGCACGAACAGGCGCGGCCCCTGCGCAGGCGACTGCAGCCGCGTGCACAGCGCCGACACCTCGCCGGTGGTTCGCAGCTGCGCGCTGTCGGCAAAGCCGCAGGCTGACGCCAGCGCTGCGAGGTCGATGCCCGAGGCTGTGTGGCTGGACTGCATGCCGGTCTCGCCATAGTGCTGGTTGTCCAGCACGATGATGTCCAGGTTGGCCGGCCGCGCCACCGCGATCGTGGCAAGCGCCCCCATCGCCATGAGCTGCTCGCCGTCGCCGGTGATCACCATCACGCGGCGCTTGGGCTGCGCCTGCGCCAGGCCCAGGCCCACCAGCGCGGCGCCGCCCATCGCCCCCCACAGGTAGTAGTTGTCGGGCGTGTCGGCATGGGCATGCACGTCGTAGCTGGGCGAGCCCAGCCCGGTGACCACCAGTGCCCCGTGGCGCGCAGCCAGCAGTTCGGCCACCGCCGAGCGTCGATCGATTGCTGCATTCGTCATCGGCATCACCATTTCTTCTTGCTGAGCATGCGCTGGCCGATCAGCACCGCGATCTGCTGGTCGCCGTCAAAGGCCATCGTGATCGCCTGCGACACGGTAGGTGCCAGGTCATCGGCACGGTCGGCGCGCAGCACCGTCAGGCCGATCGCCTCCAGCGAGGGCTGCGTGGCGCGGCTCATCGGCACCTGCCACGGATTGAATTCGTTCCACTCGCCGCGCATCGTCACCAGCATCAGCAACGGCATGCGCGCCTGCACCGGCAGCGACAGCATGTTGATGCAGTTGCCCACGCCGGAGGACTGCATCAGCAGCACCGAGCGCATGCCGCCCAGCCAGGCGCCGGCTGCGATGGCCACGCCCTCCTCCTCGGTGGTCAGCACGTTGCTGCGCACTTCGGTGTCGGCCAGCATCAGGCGGATAAGCGACGAGTGCCCGGCGTCCGGCACGAAGGCCATGTGGCGGATGCCGCCGGCCTTGAGCGTGTCGTACAGCGCGCGCGGCCACTGCGCATCGAGATCGAGGCCGGGTTCGGGGGTGGCGGGTTCAGGAAGCACGCTGGCCTTTCAGGCAGGGGAATCGGATGGAGGTTCAGGCGCGATGATGGCAGCATCGGCCGCAGCAGCCGAGGGCGCTGCGTCAACCAGGTGACGGCCCTGCTGCAGCAGCTGTGCGGTGACGGCAACCGCGATCACCTCGGGCTGCTTGCCGGCGATGCCCGGCACGCCGATCGGGCAGGTGACCTGCGCCAGCTCTTCGGCCGCAAAGCCGCGCGCCTCGAGCCGGTGGCGGAAGGTCGCCCACTTGGTGGCGCTGCCGATCAGGCCGATGAACGGCAGGTCGCGCCGCTCGCGCTGGCGCCTGAGGCACGCGGCCACGATGTCAAGGTCTTCGGCGTGGCTGAAGCTCATGATCAGCACCTGGCTGCCCGGGGCCAGGTCGGCCACCGCATCGTGCACCGGGTCGGAATGCTCGCAGGCCACATGCGCCGGCACGCGGGCCGGAAAGATCTCGTCGCGGCTGTCGATCCAGCGCACCGCAAACGGCAGCGTGGCCAGCAGATGCACCAGCGCGCGGCCCACATGACCGCCACCGAACAGCGCCAGCGGCTGCAGCCGTGGCTGCAGTTCGCGCTGCAGTCGTGGCCAGTCGATGTGGGTGACCGGCTCCACGCGCAGGTGCACCACGCCGCCGCAGCACTGCCCCAGGCTCGGGCCCAGGGCGAAGCGCTCAAGCGTTTCAGCGGGCGTGGATGCAGCTGCCTGGCCGTGCGCGGCCTGCGCCAGCCGCTGCCGCGCCCGCGCGATCGCTTCGAATTCGAGGTGGCCGCCGCCCAGCGTGTTGACCACCGCGTCGGCGAACACCGCCATCCAGGCGCCGGCCTCGCGCGGGCCCGAGCCCTGCACCGACGCCACCCGCACCAGCACCGCCGGCGCGCTGGCCAGCCGCTGCTGCAGTTCGGTCAGGTCCTGCAGCGCCTGGGCCACGGGTACCGGCTCGGTGGGCGCGGCCTCACGCGGCGCGCAGTCGCTCGCAGGCCAGCAGGATGCGCTCGGGCGTGGCCGGTGCGTCCATGCTGAGCAGCTGCCCGGGCGCGCTTGCGGCCACCGCATCGCGCAGCGCGAAGTAGGCCGACAGCGCCAGCATCAGCGGCGGCTCGCCCACCGCCTTGCTGCGATGCGGCGTGGGCTTGACGTTCTGGCCGTCGAACAGCGACACCTTGAAGTGCTCGGGCACGTCGCCCGCCACCGGAATCTTGTAGGTGCTGGGGCCGTGGGTGAGCAGCTTGCCCTTCTTGTCCCAGATGCACTCTTCCATGGTGAGCCAGCCCATGCCCTGGATGTAGGCGCCTTCGATCTGCCCGCGGTCGATCGCCGGGTTGATGCTGCGGCCGGCGTCGTGAACGATGTCCACCGCCTGAAGCCACCACTCGCCGGTGCGGGTGTCGATCTCGACTTCGGTGACCGCCGCGCCGTAGCAGAAGTAGTAGAACGCGCGGCCCTGCAGCGTCATGAAGTCGTACTGGATCTCCGGCGTCATGTAGAAGCCGGTGATGCCCAGGCCCACGCGGTCAAGCCAGGCCTGCTTGATCAGCTGCGCCCACGGCACGCTCTTGCCGCCGGGCTGGCCGTCGGTGGCGAGCCCGCCCGAAAACTTCACTTGTGAAGCATCGCAGCCCATCAGGCGTGCGGCCACCGGCGCCAGCCGCGCGCGCAGCTGGTCGCAGGCGTTGTTGATCGCCGCACCGTTGATGTCCGCGCCGCTGGACGCCGCGGTGGCCGATGCGTTGGGCACCTTCTGCGTGTCGGTAGCCGTCACCCGCACCCACTGCACCGGAATGCCCAGCCCGTCGGCGGCCACCTGTGCCATCTTGGTGTTCAGGCCCTGGCCCATTTCGGTGCCGCCGTGGTTCACGCTGACGGTGCCGTCCTGGTAGATGTTGACCAGCGCCGCGCCCTGGTTGAGCATGGTCGCGGTGAAGCTGATGCCGAACTTCAGCGGCACCAGCGCCAGGCCCCGCTTGCGGCCGGTGTGGGTGGCGTTGAAGGCCTTCACCGCCTCGCGACGCTCGCGGTAGCCGCTTTCGGCCTCGAGCTGGTCCATCACCTGGTCGGCGATGAAGTCCTCGATGACCTGGTTGTACTGGGTGGTCATCGACTTCGGGTCGCCCGACACCGCCGGGTCGCGGTACAGGTTGGCACGCCGCACGTCCAGCGGGTCCTTGCCGAGCTTGTTGGCGATCTGCTCAATCACCGTCTCGATGCCGAACATGCCCTGCGGGCCGCCGAAGCCGCGGAAGGCGGTGGCGCTTTGCATGTTCGTCTTGCAGCGGTGGCTGATGATCTTCAGGTGCGGCAGGTAGTAGCAGTTGTCGATATGCAGCACCGCGCGGTCGTTCACCGGGCCCGAGAAGTCGGTGCTGTAGCCGCAGCGCGAGGCCAGCACCACGTCGATGCCGAGGATGCGGCCGCTGTCATCGAAGCCCACGTCGTAGTCGATGCGGAAGTCGTGGCGCTTGCCCGTGATCATCATGTCGTCGTCACGGTTGATGCGCAGCTTCACCGGCTTCTTGAGGTGAAACGCCGCCAGCGCCGCCGACTGCGAGAAGATGCTGGCGTTGCCTTCCTTGCCGCCGAAGCCGCCGCCCATGCGCCGGCAGATCACCTCGACGTCGTGCGTGCCGAGGTTCAGCGCCGCCGCCGCTTCGCGCTGGTTGCCGTCGGGGTGCTGGGTGGATACATACAGCGTGAGCTGGCCGTCCTCGCGCGGTACCGCGTAGGTGATCTGGCCTTCCAGATAGAACTGCTCCTGCTGGCCGCAGTGGGTGCGCCCGCTGATGCGGTGCGGTGCCTTGGCAATCTGCCCGGGCGCATCGCCGCGGGTGATGCCCTTGGGCGGCATCACGAAGCTGCCCTGCGCCATTGCATCGTCAATCGTCAGGATGGCGGGCAGCTCCTTGACCTGCACCTGCGCCTTCTTGGCGGCTTCGCGGGCGTACAGCATGTCGCGCGCCACCACCACCGCCACCGCCTGGCCCAGGAATTCCACCTTGCCGTCGGCAAGGAACGGGTCGTCGTGCACGATCGGGCCGCAGTTGTTCTCGCCGGGGATGTCTTTGGCGGTGAACACCGCCACCACGCCGTGCTGCGCCAGGATGGCCGCGCGGTCGATGCCCTCGCCGATCAGCTCGCCATGCGCCACCGGCGAGGTGACGAGGGCCGCATACAGGGTGCCGCGCAGCTCGGGGATGTCGTCGGTGTAGACCGCCTCGCCGGTGACATGCAGCACTGCGGACTCATGCGCGAGCTCGCGGCCCTGCGCCGGTGCGGCGTCGGCGGGCAGCAGTTCCTTCAGGGTGGTGGGAGCGTTCATCAGGCAGCCTCCTTCAGGGCCGGGTCGGCGTCTTGCACAAACTGCAGGACCAGGTTGCGCGCCACCAGCGAGCGATACGCCCAGGTGGCACGCAGGCCATCGCGCGCGGTGAAGCTCTGCGCGATGGCGGCATCGATGTCGGCGGCGCAAACATCGGCCAGCGCCTTGCCCTCGAGCACGGCTTCGATCTTCGGCGCGCGACACGGTGACGGCGCCAGGCCGTTGTAGGCCACGCGCACGTTCTTCAGCTTGCCGCCCGCCACTTCAAACCGCACCGCGCAACAGGTGGCAGAGATGTCCTGCTCGAAGCGCTTGCTGATCTTGTGCGCGCGGAACACCTGGCCGGCCTGCGGCCTGGGCAGCACCGTGGCTTCGATGAACTCGCCGGGCTGCAGCACGTTCTTCTTCTGTCCGGTGTAGAAGGCGTCAAGAGGCACTTCGCGCGTCTTGTCGCCGCGGCGCAGGATGAGCGTGGCACCCAGCGCCATCAGGCAGGGCATCGAGTCGCCGATCGGCGAGCCGTTGGCAATGTTGCCGGCCAGCGTGGCGGTGGAGCGGATGGGCGGCGAGCCGAAGCGGCGCAGCACCTCGGCGAAATCCGGGTAGTCCCTGGCCACCAGCACCTCTACCTGCGAAAGCGGCACCTGCGCGCCGATGCGCCAGGCCTTGGGCGTTTCGTCCACCCGCTTGAGCTCGGCCACGTTGCCGAGGTAGCAGATGTGCGAGGGCCGGCTGAACTGCTTGTTGACCTGCAGGCCGATCTCGGTGCTGCCGGCCAGCAGCGTGGCGCCCGGATGCTGTGTCAGGTATTTCGTGAGCTCGGCCAGTGAGGACGGTGACACGAACTCGCTGCCCTTGCGGGTGCGCACCACCGGCTGCACCACGATCTCGCCGTCGAGCGAATAGGTGGGCTCCTGCGCGCGGCGGATCTCGCGCAGCAGCGGCAGGTCGGCCGCGTCGTCGATCTTGAGCGCGGCAGCAGGCGCCTTGCAGGCCCCCATGGCGGCGTCGACGATCGGCTTGTAGCCGGTGCAGCGGCACAGGTTGCCCGACAGCGCGTCGTTGACCTGCTGGCGGTTCGGGCAGGTGTTGTGCTGCACCAGCCCCGCCAGGCTCATCACGATGCCCGGCGTGCAAAAGCCGCACTGCGAACCGTGGCAGTCCACCATGGCTTGCTGCACCGGGTGCAGGCTGCCGTCGCCGCGGCGCAGGCTTTCCACCGTCTTGAGCGACTTGCCGTCCAGCGTGGGCAGCAGCTGGATGCAGCTGTTGACCGGGATGTAGTTGACGCGCTGCCCGTCGTCGGCCAGCTCGCCGACCAGCACCACGCAGGCGCCGCAGTCGCCTTCGGCGCAGCCTTCCTTGGTACCGGTGCGGTGCAGCTGCTCGCGCAGGTAATCAAGCACGGTGGTCGTGCGCCGCTTGCCCTGCGCCTCGACGATCTCGCCGTCCAGCACGAAGCGGACGGAATTGGTGACTTCAGCCATGGAAAACCTCAACGGGAGAGTCTGCCCATTCTAGTGACCGGTACCCGCGGCGGGGCAGGGGCGGGCCGGGGCAGCCGACGGCCGCGCTCAGCCTTCCCGCATGGTGGTCAGGAACCGCGGTAGGTGCTGTAGCTCCAGGGGCTGCACAGCAGCGGTACGTGGTAGTGCTGATCGGTGCGGGCCACGCCAAAGTCCAGCGCCACCCGGTCGAGGAAGGGCGGGTCGGGCAGCGCCACGCCGCGCGCCTTGAAATACGCGCCCACCTCGAACACCAGGCGGTAGGTGCCGCGCTTGAGGCTGGCGTTGTCGTACAGCGGGCCGTCGGGGTTGCGGCCGTCGGCGTTGAGGGTGAAGTGCTTGACCAGCGTGGCCTGTTCGCCCTGGGTGGTGTACAGCGACACCCCCATCCCCGCCGCCGGGCAGCCGTGGTAGGTGTCAAGGACGTGGGTGCTCAGGCCCATGGGGTTCTCCTGGATGAAATGGTCGACAAAAGTGTATACACTTTTCGCCGAACGCACTATCATTTGACGCATGACTGCCGCCAAGCCTGCCCCCACCGGCGCCCCGGCCCCTGCCGCGTCTGCTGCCGAACCGGCATCGGCCACCACCACCATCGTCGAGGCGCTCACCCGCGCCATCGTCGAGCAGCGCCTGCGCCCGGGCACCAAGCTCGCCGAGCAAAAGCTGGCAGACCACTTCGGCGTGTCGCGCACGCTGGTGCGCCAGGCGCTGTTCCAGCTGTCGCAAAACCGGCTGATCCGCATGGAGCCGGCGCGCGGCGCCTTCGTCGCCACACCCTCGGCCGACGAGGCGCGCCAGGTGTTTGCGGTGCGCCGCATGCTGGAGCTGGAGATGACCCGCGCCTTCATCCGCGAGGCCACGCCCGCGCGCATCAAGGCGATGCGCGAGCATGTGGCGCGCGAGAAGGCCGCCGTGTCCGAGGAAGACGTGTCCGGCCGCACCGAGCTGCTGGGCGACTTCCATGTGGAGATGGCGCGCCTGATGGGCAACGAGGTGCTCGCGCAGATGCTGGGCGACCTGATATCGCGCTGCGCGCTGATCACCCTGATGTACCAGAGCAGCAAGGCGGCAGCACACTCGAACGAAGAGCATGCAGAGATCGTCAAGGCGATCGCTGCGCGCGACGAGGCCACCGCCGTGCGCCTGATGGAAAGCCACCTGATGCACGTCGAGCAAAGCCTGGAGCTTGACCGGCCGATGCCCACCCACGACATCGCGGCCGCGCTGTCCTGACGGCCTGCCCGGCACCCGCAGACCGGCGCGACGCGCCCCCCCCTATCCACACACCCTTCCAACGGCACGCACCATGGCTGTCTACGACTCCACCCTGCCCTACCCCCGCGACCTGGTCGGCTACGGCCGCAACCCGCCGCATGCGCAATGGCCCGGCCGCGCGCGCGTGGCGGTGCAGTTCGTCCTGAACTACGAGGAAGGCGGCGAGAACGCGGTACTGCACGGCGACGCCGCCAGCGAGCAGTTCCTCTCGGAGATGTTCAACCCTGCGGCCTATCCCGCGCGGCACCTGAGCATGGAGGGCATCTACGAGTACGGATCGCGCGTGGGCGTGTGGCGCATCCTGCGCGAATTCGAGAAGCGCAAGCTGCCGATGACCGTCTTCGGCGTGAGCATGGCACTCGAACGCCACCCCGACATCACGGCCGCCTTCGGCGAGCTGGGCCACGAGATCGCCTGCCACGGCTGGCGCTGGATTCACTACCAGAACATGGACGAGGCCACCGAGCGCGAGCACATGCAGCGCGGCCTGGACATCATCGAGAAGATGAGCGGCACCCGCCCGGTGGGCTGGTACACCGGCCGCGACAGCCCCAACACGCGTCGCCTCGTCGTCGATGACGGCCGGCTCGAGTACGACAGCGACTACTACGGCGACGACCTGCCGTTCTGGATGCGGGTGCAAAAGAGCGACGGCAGCGTGGTGCCGCACCTGGTGGTGCCCTACACGCTGGACACCAACGACATGCGCTTTTCCCTGCCGCAGGGCTTTTCGCAGGGCGAGGATTTCTTCACCTACCTGCGCGACAGCTTCGACGCCCTGTACGCAGAGGGCGACGAGAGCCCGAAGATGCTGAGCATCGGCATGCACTGCCGCCTGCTCGGACGCCCCGGGCGCATCGGCGCGCTGCAGCGCTTTCTGGACCACATCGAAAAGCACGACCGCGTGTGGGTGTGCCGCCGCGTCGACATCGCGCGGCACTGGAAGCAGACCCACCCGTACGCGCAAGCGCAAAAGGGCTGAAGCGATGACGCTGACGATCGACCAACTCAATGCTGCCAGCCCGGCGCAGGGTGTGCAGCTGCTCGACGGCATCTACGAGCATTCGCCGTGGATTGCCGAGGCAGCGCTGGCCCAGCGGCCGTTTCGCTCGCTCACCCACCTGAAGCAGGCGATGGCACAGGTGGTGCGCGAGGCCGCCGAGGACAAGCAGCTGGCGCTGATCCGCGCCCACCCCGAACTCGCGGGCAAGGCGATGGTGAGCAAGACGCTGACCGCCGAAAGCACCAACGAGCAGGGCAAGGCGGGCCTGACCGACTGCACGCCCGAGGAATTCGCTCGCATCCAGTCGCTCAATGTCGACTACAACGCGAAGTTCGGCTTTCCGTTCATCCTGGCGGTGCGCGGGCCGCGCGGTACCGGGCTGAACCGCCACCAGATCATCGACACCTTCGCGCGCCGCCTGCACAACCCGCCTGACTACGAGCGCGCCGAGGCCCTGCGCAACATCCATCGCATTGCAGAGATCCGCCTGAACGACAAGTTCGGCGCGACGCCCGAGCGCGGCCAGCGCGTGTGGGACTGGGCCGAAGCCCTGGCACAGCACTCCGACCCCGGCTTCAAGGAGGCCGGGCAGCTCACCGTGACCTATCTGACGGCGGCCCATCAGGCCTGCCAGGCCCAGTTGTCGCAGTGGATGCGCGAGTGCGGCTTTGATGAAGTGTTCATCGACGCGGTGGGCAATGTGGTGGGGCGTTATCACGGCAGCGCTGCAGGCGCACCGCTGCTGATGACCGGCAGCCACTTCGACACGGTGCGCAACGGCGGCAAGTACGACGGCCGCCTGGGCATCCTGGTGCCCATGGAATGCGTGCGTGCACTGCATGCCAGCGGCAAGCGGCTGCCCTACGGCATTGAGGTGATCGGCTTTGCCGAAGAGGAAGGCCAGCGCTACAAGGCCACCTTCCTCGGCTCGGGCGCGCTGATCGGCCAGTTCAATCCCGCCTGGATGGACCAGCAAGACGCCGACGGCGTGACCATGCGCGATGCGATGCGCGCTGCCGGCCTGCCGGCCACGCTGGAGGCGATTGCCGCACTGAAGCGCGACCCCAGGCGCTACAGCGGCTTTGTGGAGGTGCACATCGAGCAGGGCCCGGTGCTCAACGAGGTGGACCTGCCGCTCGGCGTGGTCACCTCCATCAACGGCAGCGTGCGCTACCTGTGCGAGGTGCAGGGCATGGCCAGCCACGCCGGCACCACGCCGATGGACCGCCGCCGCGATGCCGCCGTGGCCGTGGCTGAACTGGCGCTGTATGTGGAACAACGCGCATCCGCCGACGGCGACTCGGTGGGCACGGTGGGCATCCTGCAGGTGCCCAACGGGTCGACCAATGTGGTGCCCGGCCGCTGTGTCTTCACGCTGGACCTGCGCGCGCCCACCGATGCGCAGCGCGATGCCCTGGTGCGCGATGTGCTGGCCAGGCTCGAAGAGATCTGTGCGCGCCGCGGCGTGCGCAGCAAGGTCGAAGAAACAATGCGCGCAGCCGCTGCCCCCAGCGCAAGTGCCTGGCAGCAGCGCTGGGAGGCCGCGGTGCAGTCGCTTGGCCTTCCGGTGTTCCGCATGCCCAGTGGTGCCGGCCACGATGCGATGAAGCTGCACGAAGTGATGCCGCAGGCCATGCTGTTCGTGCGCGGCGAGAACGCCGGCATCAGTCACAACCCGCTGGAGTCCACCACCTGCGACGACATGCAGCTGTGCGTCGACGCCTTTGACCATCTGCTGCAGCAGATCGCGCGCGGCTGATTGCCTGCGCCCACACACCGAAAGACACCGACCGATGAGCCCCGAACAACAACTGGATGCCTGGATCGACGCGCACTTTGACGAGCAGGTGCAGTTTCTGCAGCAACTGGTGCGCGTGCCCACCGACACACCACCTGGCAACAACGCGCCGCACGCCGAGCGCACCGCCGAGCTGATCCGCGCCTTCGGCTTCGAGGCGGAGAAGCACCCGGTGCCCGCCGACGAGGTGAAGGCCGCCGGCCTGCAAAGCATCACCAACCTGATCGTGCGCCGCCCCTATGGCGCCGGTGGCCGCACGATTGCGCTGAACGCGCATGGCGATGTGGTGCCCCCGGGCGAAGGCTGGACGCACGACCCCTACGGCGGCGAGGTGGTGGACGGCAAGATGTACGGCCGTGCCACCGCGGTGAGCAAGAGCGACTTCTCGAGCTTCACCTTTGCGCTGCGCGCGCTGGAGGCGGTTGCAAAACCCAAGGCCGGCGCGGTGGAGCTGCACTTCACCTACGACGAGGAGTTCGGCGGCGAGGTCGGCCCGGGCTGGCTGCTCAAGAAGGGCCTGACCAAGCCCGACCTGATGATCGCGGCCGGCTTCAGCTACCAGGTGGTGGTGGCACACAACGGCTGCCTGCAGATGGAAGTGACGGTGCAGGGCGAGATGGCGCACGCTGCCATTCCCGACAGCGGCACCGATGCGCTGCAAGGCGCGGTGCACATCCTGAATGCGCTGTATGCGCTCAACGAGCAGTACAAGCAGGTGCGATCGAAGGTCGAGGGCATCACCCACCCCTACCTCAACGTCGGCCTGATCCAGGGCGGCACCAACACCAATGTGGTGCCGGGCAAGGTGGTGATCAAATTGGATCGCCGCATGATCCCCGAGGAAGACCCGGCGCAGGTCGAGGCCTCGATTCGTGACCTGATTGCCCAGGCTGCGGCCCGCTTCAAGCCACCGCGTGGCAGCGCCGCGATCACCGTGGACGTCAAGCGCATGCTGCTGGCACGCGCGATGGTGCCGCTGGCCGGCAACGCACCGCTGGTGCAGGCGCTGCAAAAGCACGGTCAGCAGGTGTTTGGCGAACCCATCCCGGCGGTGGGCACGCCGCTGTACACCGACGTGCGGCTGTATGTGGAGCAGGGCATCCCCGGCGTGATCTACGGCGCCGGCCCGCGCACCGTGCGCGAAAGCAATGCCAAGCGTGCCGACGAGCACATCGTGCTGGAGGACCTGCGGCGCGCCACCAAGGTGATCGCGCGCACCCTGCACGAGCTGCTGGGCTGAGCGCGGGACGGCGTGGCGCTCAGGGTTGACCCTGATACCGCACCTGCACGCGAAACGTACACTCATGTGTATACGAAATCGTATGCATCAATGAATACCTTTGGTTCCATGCCCGCAGCGGTGGCCCCGGCCCGCTTGTCGGGTTTCCACCGAGGGGGCAGCGCAAAGCCGTCCCGGAGCTTGGGTCACAATTCCGTTCGCACCGGGCTGGTGCCCCGACCAGCGCTGCGTGATGGCACCGTCCTTGCTTGACCGGTGATGCATCTTTCTTCGAACTGGAGCCCCTCATGAACAAGCGTTCCCTGCTGAAGTCCGCCGCCGCCCTGGCGGCCTCGCTCGCCTTTGTGTCCACCGCCTCGGCGCAAACGCCGATCAAGTTCCAGCTGGACTGGCGCTTCGAGGGCCCTGCGGCGCTGTTCCTCGCGTCCACCGCCAAGGGCTACTACAAGGCCGCCGGGCTGGACGTGACCATCGACGCCGGCAACGGCTCGGGCGGCACCGTCACCCGTGTGGCCTCGGGCACCTACGACATCGGCTTTGCCGACCTGGCCGCGCTGATGGAATTCCACGCCAACAACCCCGACGCGCCGAACAAGCCGGTGGCGGTGATGATGGTCTACAACAACACGCCGGCTGCGGTGCTGGCGCTCAAGAAGAGCGGCATCAAGACCCCGGCCGACCTCAACGGCAAGAAGCTCGGCGCGCCGGGCTTTGATGCCGGCCGCAAGGCGTTCCCGATCTTCGCCAAGGCCAACAACATCTCTGGCGTGCAGTGGACCAGCATGGACCCGCCGCTGCGCGAGACGATGCTGGTGCGCGGCGACATCGAGGCCATCACCGGCTTCTCGTTCACCTCCATCCTCAACCTCGAGGCGCGTGGCGTGAAGACCGAAGACATCGTGGTGCTGAACTACCCCGACCACGGCGTGAAGCTCTACGGCAACGCGATCATCGCCTCGCCCAAGCTGATCCGCGAGAACCCCAAGGCAGTGACTGCCTTCCTGTCGGCCTTTGCCAAGGGCGCCAAGGAAGTGATGGCCAACCCCGACCCGGCCATCGAATACGTGAAGGCGCGTGACGGCATCATCAACGTCGACCTGGAAAAGCGCCGCCTGCGCATGGCGATTGACGCGGTCGTGGCCAGCCCCGACGCACGCGCCGAGGGCTTTGGCGTGGTGAACCCGGGCCGCCTGGCGCTGATGGCGTCGCAGGTGTCCGATGCATTTGCCACCAAGACCCGCGTGGATGTGAATGCGGTGTGGACCGACAAGCTGCTGCCGCCGAAGGCCGAGCTCAACATCCTGCCGCCGGTGGCCAAGGCTGCCGCTGCGCCGGCCGCCAAGAAGTAAACGCGGAGCACCGAGCATCCATGGCCTTCGTCGACTTCCGCAACGTCTGGCTTGCCTATAACGAGGAACTGCTGGCCAAGGGCCAGTACGCGGTCGAGGACATCTCGCTGCAGGTCGAGGAAGGCGAATTCATCGCCATCGTCGGCCCCTCCGGTTGCGGCAAGTCGACTTTCATGAAGTTGACGACGGGCCTGAAGATGCCCAGCCAGGGCACCATCGTGATCAACGGCGAGCCGGTCACCGGCCCGCTGAAGATCAGTGGCATGGCGTTTCAGGCGCCGAGCCTCTTGCCCTGGCGCACCACGGTGGACAACGTGCTGCTGCCGCTGGAGATCGTCGAGCCGTACCGCTCGTCGTTCAAGTCCAGGCGCAAGGAGTACGAGGAACGCGCCCGCAAGCTGCTGCAAAGCGTGGGCCTGGGCGGCTACGAAGACAAGTTTCCGTGGCAGCTGTCGGGTGGCATGCAGCAGCGCGCCAGCATCTGCCGCGCGCTGATCCACGAGCCGAAGATGCTGCTGCTTGACGAGCCCTTCGGCGCGCTGGACGCCTTCACCCGCGAAGAGCTGTGGTGCGCGCTGCGCGACCTGCATGCCGCGCAGAAGTTCAACGTCATCCTGGTCACCCACGACCTGCGCGAGAGCGTGTTCCTTGCCGACACGGTGTATTGCATGAGCCGCAGCCCGGGGCGCTTCGTCGTCAAGCGCGAGATCGACCTGCCGCGGCCGCGCGACCTGGAAGTGACCTACACCCCGCAGTTCACCGACATCGTGCACGAGCTGCGCGGCCACATCGGCGCGTCGCGGCAGCCGGTGGGCAAGGCCGTGACCCTGCCGCAGTGACGCGCCCGCATCCAACATGAACAACAAGACGCTTGAGCGCTTCTCGCCGCTGATCGTGCTGGCCATCGTGCTGCTGCTGTGGGAGGCGGTGGTGCGCGTGTTCGGCATCGCCGAATTCATCTTCCCTGCGCCGACACAGATCGCCAGCCAGTTCGTCGAATTCAAGGGCCCGCTGCTGGAAGCGGCGTGGAAGACCTTCTGGGTCACGATGGTGGGTTTTGGCATCTCCATCGTGGTCGGTGTGTTGCTGGGCTTCCTGATCGGCAGCTCGCGCATGGCCTACACCGCGCTGTACCCGCTGATGGTGGCCTTCAATGCAGTGCCCAAGGCGGCGGTGGTGCCGATCCTGGTGGTGTGGTTCGGCATCGGCCTGGGCCCGGGCGTGCTGACCGCGTTTTTGATCAGCTTCTTTCCGATCACGGTGAACATCGCCACCGGTCTTGCCACACTCGAGCCCGAGCTGGAAGACGTTCTGCGCGTGCTGGGTGCGCGCCGCTGGGACATCCTGGTCAAGATCGGCCTGCCGCGCTCCATGCCCTACTTCTACGGCTCGCTCAAGATCGCGATCACCCTGGCCTTCGTCGGCACCGTGCTGGCCGAGATGACCGCCGGCGACTCGGGCATCGGCTACCTGATGCAGACCGCCGGCAGCCAGCAGCGCATGTCGCTGGCCTTCGCGGGCCTGGTCACCATCGGCGTGATGGCGATGGCGATGTACGAAGTGTTCAGCTGGATCGAGAAGCGCACCACCGGCTGGGCGCATCGCGGCTCGCAGGCGGCCTGACACGCAACACGCGGGCCCGGCCTTGACGCCCGAGCAAATCGTTCGGCACCTGCGGCGCGCCAATGCGGTAGCGCAACGCGCGATGGGCCTGGGCCGCCATCCGTTCGGTGCGCTGCTGGTGGCCCCCGACGGTGAGACGGTGCTGGCCGAGCAGGGCAATGTGGACACCGTCAACCACGCCGAATCCACACTCGCGCGCACCGCAGCGCTGAATTTCAGCACCGACTACCTGTGGGGCTGCACGCTGGTGACCACGGTCGAGCCCTGTGCGATGTGCAGCGGCACGCAGTACTGGGCGAACATCGGCACGCTGGTGTACGGCATGACCGAATCGCGGCTGCTGCAGCTCACCGGCAACCACCACGAGAACCCGACCTTCGACCTGCCCTGCCGCGAGGTGTTTGCGCGCGGCCAGAAGGCCATCACCGTGATCGGCCCGGTGCCGGAAGTGGAAGAAGAGATCGCAGCGCTGCACCGCGACTTCTGGAAGCGCTGAGCAGCCCCCTGTGAGGCGCTGCGCCTGGGCTGCGCGAACCTGGCGCGCCCAGCCGACGATCAACCGGCGTTCACGCTGCCGCGGTGCACCTCGGCTTCGCCGTGGCGCGCCAGCAGCTCCATCAGGTGCTTGCGGATCAGCATGCCGGGGCGGTCGGAGTCCATCGAATACTCCACGCCACGGCGCCGCGTGTCGATCACCGCGTCCGGGTCGGTCGCCTCGAGGATGTCCTTGTCCTCGCGGGTGATCACCTCGTCGAAGTGGATCAGCAGGTCTGCGGGACAGTCCTCTTGCGTGTCGTTGCGGAACAGCCATTGGCACAGCGCGATGTGGCCATCATCGATCGGCGTGAAGCAGTTGATGATGACGTGGCGGATGCCGCTCGGGTATTCGATGTCCAGCCGCCGCGAGAACGGCAGGTAGTAGGCGTTTCGCATGTGGCGCGTGGTCACTGCGTCCTTCACCCCGCTGATGCGGTGGAACTTCTCCGGGTTGGTGGCGGCAATCACCGTCTCGGCATGAAAGCCGCCTTCGTTTTCGACCAGTTCGTACTTGCTGGGCTTGGGCTGCGCCGCCACGCCGAAGGTGGCACGGTGCACGAAGCTGAAGTGCGAGTTGTCGAATGAATTCTCCAGCGCGCGCATCGGGCTGGTGGCCCAGGTTTCGTAGAACTGGAAGATGGTGCGCCAGCCGGGCGCGCCGAACTCGGGCACCTCCGGAATCGGCGCGACCGGGTCTTCCAGCGCCACCCAGGCGTAGCCGTAGCGCGCGGTGCAGTGGTAGGCGGTGGTGCGGTAGTCGCCCGGGATGGCGCGGTCGGCGTCGTACTGCGGAATGCGGATCACGCGGCCACCGCGGTCGTACGTCCAGCCGTGGTACCCGCACTGGATGGCGCCCTGGCCACAGGCCTGGCCCTGCGCGTCCACGCACCAGCCCTTGCTCAGGCGCGCGGTGCGGTGGCAGCAGCGGTCGCGCAGCGCGGCAGGCTGGCCGGTGCCGTCCAGGAACAGCACGATGTCTTCGCCCAGCAGGGTGAAAGGCCGCGGGCCGTTTTGCAATTCAGCCAGCGGCATGACCGCATGCCAGAACTTGCGAAAGACGGGTTGTCGTGTGACCAGCATGAGGCGCTCCTGCCCTGGATGCTAGCAACCTGCGTACCAAGGCCAGCGCGTGCACTGCGTCGCTGGCATGTGCCTTGCTGGGTGCATGCGCATGAACACCCTGCCCCCGGAAGCTTCGCTGGACGAGCGTGATGCGCGCTATCTGCGCGACGCGATCGCCCTGTCTGCCACCGCCCGCGCGCGCGGCAACCGGCCGTTTGGCGCGGTCATCGTTTCGCCCGAAGGCGAGGTGCTGGCCGAGGCGTGGAACAGCAACGGCGAGACAGGCGACTGCACCGCCCACGCCGAGACCAGCGCCATCCGCATCGCCAGCCCGCGGTTCCAGCGCGAGCAGCTGCAGCGCGCCACGCTGTATTCGTCGGGTGAGCCCTGCGTGATGTGCGCCGGTGCCATTTTCTGGAGCGGCATCCAGCGCGTGGTGTTTGGCATTGACGCGCAGCGGCTGCGCGTGTTTCGCGGCGAACGCGCCGAGCAGCGCGATGCCGAGCTGTCGTGCCGCGACGTCTTTGCTGCCTCTCCGCATCCGATCGACTGCATCGGCCCGGCCCTGGTCGACGAGTCCAGCGAACCCCACCGCGGGTTCTGGAAAACCTGATCGCCGCCAAGGGCATCTGCCCCAGCGCTGTGCAATCCGTCCAGCACCCGCACCGGCTTGGGGCATGGCAGGCCCGACGTCCGCCGCAACCCCGCCAGGCCGGCCCGCTTGAAGGCGGCGCAGGCGCTGGCACACCGCTTGCGTACAGCTGAGCCGTGTTGTGTCAGACCCCCACGCCCCCGACGCCATGAGTACCGCCACCGCTGCCGACGTACCGCCGGTGGAGCCTGGCGCGTTCGAGCTCATTCTTGCGCGCAGCCAGATGCGCCTGGCGGTGCAGCCGGGCGAGAGCATGGCCGACGTGCTGCATCTGGCTGGCATCGCGCTGGACACGGTGTGCGAGCAAGGCGTGTGCGGCACCTGCGTCACCGCCTACACCGACGGCGAGCCCGAGCACCGCGACAGCTGCCTGAGCGCCGACGAGCGCCAAACCCATGTGGCCCTGTGCTGCGCCGGCTGCCGCAGCGCCACGCTGACGCTGGACATCTGAGGGCCACTGCGATGCGCGTGCTGGTGCTGTACAGCCACCCTGTGGAGACCAGCTACAACGCCGCGCTGCACACGCAGGTGGTGCACAGCCTGCGCGCAGCCGGTCACGAAGTGGATGACTGCGACCTGTACGCCGAGGGCTTCAATCCGGTGATGTCGCGCGAGGAGCGGCTGGGCTACCACGAAGTCCCTGCCAACCAGGCGCCGGTGCAGTCGTATGTGGACCGGCTGCAGCGTGCCGAGGCGCTGGTGCTGTGCTTTCCGACCTGGTGCTTCGGCATGCCTGCCATGCTCAAGGGCTTCTTTGACCGCGTGCTGATGCCGGGCGTGGCCTTTGACATCAGCGACCCGGCGAATGTACGGCCCGCCCTCACCCACCTCAAGCGCATCAGCGCGGTGGTGACCTACGGCCGCCCGCGCTGGACCGCGTTCCTGATGGGCGATCCGCCGCGCAAGGCCGTCACACGCTACCTGCGTCTGCTGACCGGTGCACGGGCACGCATCGACTACCACGCCTGCTACCACATGAACGTGGCCACCCGCGAGCGGCTTGACGCATTCCGCCAGCGCGTGGGCGTGGCCATGACGCGCCTGGCCTGATGTCCACAAAAGCGCCTGCCCTCATGAACGCCTTTCACACAGCACAGAGCGCCGCCTTGCAAGCTGCATCGCTGCAAACCGCCCCCACAGCGCTGCGCGGCTTGAGGCGTGCGCGGCTGCCGGCCTGGCTGCTTGACGCGCTGCCCGGCGCGTGGCCGCGCGCCGGGCACCAGCCGGCCCTGGCCGACATCGAATGGAGCGAAGGCCGCATCCGCAGCGTGCGTCCGCATGATCCTGCCTCACCCACCGCTGCAGACAGCGACGTGCACGACGTGGGCGGCGCGCTGGTGCTGCCCGGGCTGGTCGATGCGCATCTGCATCTGGACAAGACCTTCACCCTGGCGCGCATGGGCGCGGTGCGGCCCGGGCTGCTGGGCGCCATCGAGGCCATGATGGTCGACCGCCGCGGCTGGACGCCTGACGATGTGCGTGCGCGGGCCTCGCGTGCGCTGGCGCTGGCCTTCGAGGCCGGCGTGGTGCATGCCCGCACCCACTGCGACTGGTGGGAGGCCGATGTGGTGCCGGTGGCCTGGCCGGTGCTGCGCGAGCTGGCGCAAGAGTGGGCCGGGCGGCTGACGCTGCAGCAGGCGTGCCTGGTGCCGCTGCACCTGTATGCCGATCGCGACGCGGCCATGCGCATCGCAGCGGTCGCCGCCGCCAGCGGCCAGGGCGCGCTGCTCGGCGGCTTTGTGCACACCAGCAACTGGAACCCGCAGGCACTCGAGAACCTGCTGCACGCCGCACAGGCGCACGGCCTGAACGTGGACCTGCATGTGGACGAGGAGCTCAACCCCGCCGCGCAGGGCCTGGCCACCATCGCACGCCTGCTGCGCGAGATGCGGTTCGAGGGCCATGTGACCTGCGGCCACGTGTGCGCGCTGTCGGCGCAGGATGAGTCGCAGGCACTCGCCACGCTGGATGCGGTGGCGCAGGTACCGGTCACGCTGGTCACGCTGCCGATCACCAATTTGCTGCTGCAGGACGCGCAGACCGGGCGCACGCCGCGCCTGCGCGGCATCACGCTGGTGAAGGAGGCGCGCGAGCGCGGCATCCCCCTGCTGGTGGCCAGCGACAACGTGCAAGACCCGTTCTGCGCCTTCGGCAGCTACGACCCGCTGGAGGCCTTTGCCGCTGCCACCACCGTGGCGCAGCTGCCCCAGGCCTTCGACACCTGGAGCGCCAGCCTGTGCCGCAGCGACTGGCTTGCGCGCGGCGCTTCACCGCTTCCCCTGTCGGCCGGCACGCGCGCCGACCTCGTGGTCTTCCACGCCGCCGATGCGTGGAGCTTTCCGTCACGCAGCCACGCGCGCACCGTGCTGCGTGCAGGAGCGATCGCATGAGCACATCCAAGCCCTCCATACCATCCACGCCGGCATCGGGCATCGCGCAGCCGCTGGCGCGCTACTCGGCCTGGCGGCGCGCCGGCGACTTCATCTTGCTGTCGGGCGTGATCGCGGTCGACCCTGCGGCCGGCACCATCGTGCGCGGCTACGCCGACATCCCGGCCGAGGCTGCCGAGCGCATCGGGCGCACCGGCGAGTTTTCCAGCGACATCAAGGAAGGCCCGGTGCTCGCGCAGAGCTGGTACGTGCTCGACCGCATCCGCCAGACGGTGGAGGCCGCCGGCGGGCAGATGAGCGACGTGATCAAGCTGGTGCAGTACTTCCGCAACCTGGATCACTTTCCGCTGTACAGCCGGGTGCGACGGCAGTTCTTCCCCGGCGAGCCGCCGGTGTCCACCGTGGTGGAGGTCAGCGCGATGCTGCCCACGCCCGACATCCTGATCGAAGTCGAGGCCACCGCGTGGCTGCCGCTGAAGCCCGCCCCCTGATTGACATCCGACAAGCGAGACCCGACCCATGCTGCACGGCTACAACCCGTCCCACCGCTTCCTGCCCTACCTGAGCTGGACCGAGATCGCTGCGCTGCCCGACAAGGCCAACACGGTGATCGTGCTGCCCACCGGTGCCACCGAGCAGCACGGGCCGCATCTGCCCTGCGCGGTCGACACGGTGATTTCGGCAGGCGTGGTGGGCCATGCGCTGGCGCGGCTGCCCGACTCGGTACCCGCCTATGCGATGGCACCCATCACCTACGGCAAGAGCGAGGAGCACCTGCACTTTCCCGGCACGGTCACGCTCAGCGGCGAGACGCTGCTGGCCACGATGAACGAGGTGGGCGAGTCGGTGTACCGCGCCGGCTTTCGCAAGCTGCTGCTGGTCAACGGCCATGGCGGCCAGCCGCAGGTGATGGAGATGGCCGCGCGGGAGCTGCGCCTGCGCCACGGCGACTTCATCGTGGTGCCCAGCTTCACCTGGCGCGTGCCGCATGTGGCCGGCCGCTACCTGTCGGACCGCGAGAAGAAGCTTGCGATGCATGCCGGCCATGCAGAGACCGCCATCATGCTGGCGCTGGCGCCGCAGACGGTGCGCATGGACCGCGCCGTCACCAACTACCCGCCCGAATTTCCGAGCAAGCTGCTCTCGCCCGACGGCCGGCCGGCCTGCGCCTGGAGCGCACGCGACTTCGGACCCAGCGGCGTGATCGGCGACCCGCTGCCAGCCACCGCCGAGCAGGGCCAGGCCATCCTCGACTCGCTGGCCGACAGCTGGGCGCAGGCGATCACCGAGCTGCACCAACTGCAGTGGGCTGCGCGCGACGAGTCGACCTGGGGCCGCGCCCAGCACACCGGCCATGTGGAAGAGGCCGCACCCGCATTCACCAGCGCAGTGCACGCCGCGCTGGCCTGATCCTTGCATTCACCCCCGCTGTTTTTCCCACCCCCTCACAGGAGCACCACCATGATGAAACTGAGCAAGCGTTCCCTGCTGTCCATCAGCGCCGCGGCCCTGCTGGGCGCAAGTGCATCGGGCACTGCCCAGGCACAGGAAAAGTTCACCTACATGACCAACTGGTACGCGCAGGCCGAGCACGGCGGCTTCTACCAGGCGGTGGCCACGGGCATCTACAAGCGCTACGGGCTGGACGTCACCATCCGCATGGGCGGCCCGCAGGTCAACGTGGTGCAGCTGATGGCCGCCGGCCAGGCCGAATGCGTGATGGGCTCGAGCGATCTGCAGATGGTGCAGATCCGCGAAGGCGGTGTGCCGGTCACCACGCTGGCCGCCACCTTCCAGAAAGACCCGCAGGTCCTGATCGCGCATGAAGACGTGACCAGCTTCGAGCAGCTCAAGGGCAAGACGATCCTGATCGCCTCGTCGGCGCACCGTGGCTACTGGCCGTGGCTCAAGGCCCGCTACGGCTTCACCGACGCACAGACGCGCCCCTACACCTTCAACATCCAGCCGTTCATCGCCGACAAGAACTCGGCACAGCAGGGCTACCTGACCTCCGAGCCGTTTGCCATCCAGCGTGCGGGGGTGAAGGCCAACACCCTGATGTTCAGCGACCACGGCTACCCGGCCTACGCCACCACCATCTCCTGCATGGACAAGACGGTGCGCGAGCGCAAGACTGCGGTCGAGAACTTCGTGAAGGCCTCGATGGAAGGCTGGAAGAGCTACCTCGAGAACCCGGCGCCGGCCAACGAGCTGATCAAGAAGGACAACCCCAACATGACCGACGCGCAGCTGGCCTACAGCGTGGGCAAGCTCAAGGAGCTCGGCATGGTCACCGGCGGAGACGCCTCGCGCATGGGCATCGGCATCATCACGCCGCAGCGCGCCAAGGCCAGCTACGACTTCCTGGTGCAGACCAAGCTGATCGACCCGGCCAAGGTGAAGCTCGAAGACGCCTACAACATCGGCTTCGTGCAGAACATGAAGGTCATGCCCTGACCTCACCCACGCAGGAGTCGCGCATGAACCGTGAGGAACCCGGGCACCTGGCTCCGGCACTGCAGCCCCCATCGCAGCCCGCCGCTGCGGTGGAGGTGCTGTCGGCACAGAAAACCTACCCCGACGGCACGCAGGCGCTGCTGCCGGTGGACCTGAGCATCCGCCAGGGCGAGTTCGTGACGCTGCTCGGGCCATCGGGCTGCGGCAAGAGCACGCTGCTGAAGATGGTGGCGGGCCTGCTCGAGCCCACCGACGGCCGGCTGCATCTGTGGCAGCGGCCGGTGGCGCGGCTGGCAGAGACAGGCAAGAAGATGGCCTTCGTCTTCCAGTCCCCCACGCTCATGCCCTGGGCCAGCGTGCAGGCCAATGTGCGTCTGCCGCTGGACCTGGCCGGCGTGCCGCGCGCCGAAGGCGACGCACGCGTGGCCGATGCCCTCAAGCTGGTGGGGCTGGAGCGCTTTGCGAAGGCCCTGCCGCGCCAGCTGTCGGGCGGCATGCAGATGCGGGTGTCGATCGCCCGCAGCCTGGTCACCGAGCCCGACCTGCTGCTGATGGACGAGCCCTTCGGTGCGCTTGACGAGATCACGCGTCACAAGCTCGACGCCGAGCTGCTGGACCTGTGGCAGAAGAAAAACCTCACGGTGATCTTTGTCACCCACTCCATCCATGAGGCAGTGTTCCTCTCCAGCCGCGTGGTGATGATGGCCGCGCGGCCCGGCCGCGTGGTCGAGACCTTCGACATCGACGAGCCGTATCCGCGCACGCCCGATTTCATGGTCAGCCCGCAGTTCACTCGCCACGCCAAGCGCCTGCAGGACAGCCTGCTGCGCGCAAGCGCCCACCACGCCGAGCAGGAGACCCCATGAACACGGCCACCTTGCCCGCTTCGCCGTCTGCGCCTGCGGCGCGCGCAACGCCCGCCGCATCGGCGGCACGGCTGCCGCTGCTGTCGCAACCGCGCTTCCAGAAGATCGCCTACCCGGTAGCGGTGGGGCTGCTGCTGCTCGCGCTGTGGCAGGGCCTCGTCACCGGCCTGGAACTGCCGCCCTACCTGGTGCCTTCGCCCATCCTCATGGTCAAGACGCTGTGGACCGACTGGGCGGCGCTGGGCACCTCGCTGCTGGTCACCGTCAAGGTGACGGTGCTCGCTTTCGTGGCAGCCACCATCGTCGGTGTGCTGATCAGCTTTCTGTTCGTGCAGAGCCGCCGGATCGAAACCGCGCTGTTCCCCTACGCGGTGCTGCTGCAGGTCACGCCCATCGTGGCGGTGGCGCCGCTGATCATCATCTGGTTCAAGGACCCGACGCTCTCGATGGTGATCTGTGCCTCGCTCGTGGCGCTGTTTCCCATCATCAGCAACACCACGCTGGGCCTGCGCAGTGTCGAGCCCGACCTGCAGAGCTACTTCGTGATGAACCGCGCCACGCGGGTGCAGACGCTGCTGCGTCTGCGCATCCCGAGTGCGCTGCCCTACTTCTTCGGCGGTCTGCGCATCTCCAGCGGTCTGGCCCTCATCGGCGCGGTGGTGGCCGAATTTGTGGCAGGCACCGGCGGCACCGGCGCGGGCCTGGCCTACCAGATCCTGCAGGCCGGCTTTCAGCTGAACATCCCGCGCATGTTCGCCGCGCTGCTGCTGATTTCGCTGACCGGCGTCGCCCTGTTCGTGCTGATGAACTGGTTGACCCGCCTGGCACTGGGCAACTGGCACGCCAGCGAAACCTCGTCTGACTGACAAGGCACACCTTCATACCACTGCGCTTCATACATCGTCTGCTCCTCACAGAAGTCCATCGTCATGAACTCCACCTCTGTTGCTTCGCCTGAATCGCCCACCCTGTCGGCCGCGCAGCGCCTCACGCGCGACATGCCGGACCTGGACTGGGTGACCGACCCGCTGCGCGTGGCCCGGCTGTCGCAAGATTTCTCGTGGTTCAGCCCAGTGCTCAAGCGCCAGCTGGCGGGCAAACGCGCCGACGTCGTGGTGCGGCCGCGCAGCGAAGACGAAGTCCGAGCGGTGGTGGGCGCCTGTGCGCGCGACAGCATCCCGATCACCGTGCGCGGCAGCGGCACCGGCAACTACGGCCAGTCGACGCCGCTGCATGGCGGCGTGGTGCTCGACCTCAGCGGCTACAACGGCTTTTGCTGGCTGCGCGACGGCGTGGGCCGCGCGATGGCCGGCATCCGCCTGACCGACTTTGACGCGCAGGCCCGCCCGCTCGGCCACGAGCTGCGCTGGCTGCCCTCCACCTTCCGCAGCGCCACGCTGGGCGGCCTGTTCGGCGGCGGCTTTGGCGGTGCCGGCTCGATCAACTACGGCCCGCTGGCAGCCCCCGGCAATGTGCTGGGCGTTCGCGTGATGAGCGTCGAGCCCGAGCCGCAGGTGTTCGAGCTGCGCGGTGCCGAGGCCATGATGCTGCACCACACCTACGGCACCAACGGCATCGTGCTGGAGCTGGAAGTGGCGCTGGCACCGGCCATCGACTGGATGGAGTGCGTCGTGACCTTCGAGCAGTTCGATGCCGCTCTGGACTTTGCCTACCAGTTTGGCCAGGCGCCCGGCGTGGTCAAGAAGGAGGTGTGCTTCCTCGGTGCGCCGATTCCCGACTACATGACCACGCTGGGCGAGCACCTGCCCAAGGGCTGCCATGCGGTGCTGCTGGTGCTGGCGCCGTGGAGCGAAGACGCCATGCGTGCCATGGCCGCGTCGCTCGGCGGGCAGGTCACCTACCGCAAGACCGCCGCCGAAGTCGAGGCCTCGCACCGCACGCTGATCGAATACAGCTGGAACCACACCACGCTCAATGCGCTGAAGATCGACAAGGGCCTCACCTACATCCAGAGCGGCTTCACGCCCTCGCGCTGCCTCGAGCAGGTACGTGCGCTCGAGAAGGCTCTGGCCGGCGAGGTGATGATGCACCTGGAGTTCCTGCGCACCAAGGAAGGCGCCTTCAACTGCAGCGGCCTGCAGCTGATCCGCTACACCACCGAAGAGCGGCTCAACGAGATCATGCAGATCTATCGCGATCACGGCGTACAGATCAACAACCCGCATGTCTACATCGTCGAGGACGGCAAGCAGAACAACAAGCTCGACCCGACGGTCATCGAGATGAAGCGCCGCTTTGACCCGCAGGGCCTGCTGAACCCGGGCAAGCTGCGCACCTGGGACCAGCTGCGCGCCAGCGAGTCGGCGCCGCAGGCCGCTATGGCCTAATCGGCGCATGGCGTGGCATGCACGGCTGAATCTTTCCTATCGCGTCGAGCAGCAGCGCTGCGTGGCCCGGCATGCGCATGAGGGCCCGCTGCGCATCCTGCAAAGCCTGTACCCCGAAGGCGACGGCATCTGCCACAACGTGCTGGTGCATCCACCGGGCGGGCTGGTCGGTGGCGACATGCTCGATGTGCAGGTGGACGTGGGCGAAGGCGCACACGGGCTCGTGACCACGCCGGGTGCGGCGCGCTTTTACCGCAGCGATGGCGCACCGGCACTGCAGCACACCCGCCTTGCACTGGCGCGCGGCGCGCGGCTGGAGTGGCTGCCGCTGGAGGCGCTGTGCTACAGCGGTTGCCTGGCAGAGAACCGCCTGACGCTGGAGCTTGCCGACGGCGCCGAGATGATCGGCTGGGACCTCGCCGCGCTCGGGCTTCCGAACGCGGGGCAGCCTTTCGAGCGCGGCCACCTGCAGCAGCACCTGCAGTGGCCGGGCCGCTGGCTCGAGCGCGGGCGCATCGCCGCGGATGACCTGCGCTTGATGGACGGGCCCACCGGCCTGGCCGGCCGGCGCTGCGTGTCCACCCTGTTCTTGCTGGGCGCAGGCACGCTGGACAAGCCGCGCCGCGAGCTGGCCCTGGACGCGGCGCGCGAGCAGATTGCACAGCACGACGCCGACCGCGCGCAACTCATCGCCGGCGCCACCTCGCCACATGCCGACGTGGTGGTGGTGCGCGCGCTGTCGCCGGTGGTGGAGCCGGCCATGGCGCTGCTGCGCGCCATCCGCGCCCGGTGGCGGCAATCCCTGTGGGGCCTGGCCCCGACCGCGCCACGCATCTGGGCGATGTAGCCGGCCGCCTGGCAGGGCGCCGGGTGCAGCATGCGCGACAGTGCCGCGCGGCACATCTGCCTACCATGCGCGCATGAGCTCAGCCCCCGCATGGACGCAGGACGTGAAGGTCCTGTGCTTTGACATCTTCGGAACCGTGGTCGACTGGCACGGCAGCATTGAGCGCGAGATGTCGGCGCGCTACCCTCAGGTGGACGGTCACGCGTTCGCCAACGCCTGGCGCGCCGGCTACAAACCGGCGATGGCGCGTGTGATGAGCGGCGAGCTCGGCTGGACGCTGATCGACGACCTGCACCGCATCATCCTCGACCAGATCCTGCCGCAGTTCGGCCTGGAGCATCTGAGCGACGCCGAGCGGCGCGAGCTCAACCGCGTGTGGCACCGGCTCGACCCGTGGCCCGACAGCGTCAAGGGCCTCGCGCGCCTGAAGCGCCACTACACCATCTGCACCCTGTCCAACGGCAACATCGGCCTGCTGACCAACATGGCCAAGCGCGCCGGCCTGCCCTGGGACTGCGTGCTGAGCGCAGAGGTGTTTCGCGCCTACAAGCCCGACCCGGCCACCTACCTGGGCGTGGCGCGGGTGTTCGACCTGCCTGCCGAGCAGGTGATGCTGGTGGCCGCGCACCACGACGACCTGGCCGGTGCACGCGCCTGCGGGCTGCGCACCGCCTACATCGAGCGCCGCTTCGAATTCGGCGAGGCCGAGCCGAAAGACGTGTCACCGCAGGCAGGCAACGACCTGCACGCCGCAAGCATCGTCGAGCTGGCCGACCAGCTGGGCTGCTGAGCGCGCTGGCGCTCAGTCGTCCACCCGCCACGCCGGCACGCGCCAGTCGCGCCAGATGGCGAGGCTGCGCAGCGCGGTGATGACCGCGGCCGACAGCAGCAACGCCACCGTGGGCTCCATGCCGACTTCGGTGGCACCGATCACCACCCAGCTGCCCGCGAAAGCGCAAATCGCGTAGGGCCGGTGATCGCGCAACGCGCTCGGGATCTCGTTGCAGACGATGTCGCGCAGCACGCCACCAAAGATGGCACTGACCACGCCCATCAGCACCGCAGCGATGGCCGGCATCTGCAGCGTCCAGGCCATTTGCGTGCCCGCCGCCGAGAACAGCCCCAGCCCCAGCGCGTCGGCCCACTGCATCGCCCGTTCGGTGGGCTGGAAGTGCCGCTTGCGCATCCACGCCAGCGCCACTGCGCACAGCGCGAACAGGCCCCACAGGTACCAGGAATGTTCGACCCAGAAAAACGGCCGGCGGTCTAGCAGGATGTCGCGCAGCGTGCCGCCGCCAAAGGCCGCGAGGAACGCAACCACCGCCACTCCCACCGCATCGAGCCGCTTGCGTGCGGCTTCCAGGACGCCCGACAGCGCAAATGCGGTGATCGCGCAGGCCTCCACCGCGACGGCGGCGTGGCTCCAGATCACCGGGTCGGCAAGGCGGCTCATGGCCGCACTCTAGCAAGCCTGCGTCGGCGCGACCCCGCAACCGCCCGGCAGCGACTTGGGTGCGTCAGATCGCGACGAGCTGGCGGATGCCCTTGGCTTCCATCTCGCTGCCCGGCCCGCGCGCGATCACCTCGCCGCGCTGCATCACGATGTACCGGTCGGCCAGCTCGGCAGCGAAGTCGTAGTACTGCTCCACCAGCACCACCGCCATGCGCTGGCCGTTCATGCCGTGCTCTGCCAGGCGGCGGATGACGCGGCCGATGTCCTTGATGATGCTGGGCTGGATGCCTTCGGTGGGTTCATCGAGCAGCAGCAGCTTCGGCCCGAAGGCCAGCGCCCGCGCAATCGCCAGCTGCTGCTGTTGCCCGCCCGACAGGTCGCCGCCACGCCGGCCGATCATCTGCTTGAGCACCGGGAACAGCTCGAACAGCTCGGCCGGGATGGCGGTACCCGCGGGCCGGCTGGCCAGGCCCATGCGCAGGTTCTCTTCCACCGTGAGGCGCCCGAAAATCTCGCGACCCTGCGGCACGTAGCCGATGCCGGCGCGCACGCGTTCGTACGAGGTGGCACGCGTCAAGTCAGTGCCGTCGAGCACCACCGAACCCGTCTTGACCGGCACCACGCCCATCAGGCTCTTGAGCAGCGTGGTCTTGCCCACGCCATTGCGACCGAGCACCACCGTCACCTCGCCAGGCTTCGCCTCGAAGCCGACGTTGCGCAGGATGTGGCTGCCGCCGTAGTACTGGTTGAGGCCTTCGACTTTCAGCATTCGGTGGACCTCGCCTTGTGTGTCGCGATCAAATGTGTTGTTCGGTTGCACTGCAACGGCTGTGACCCCGGTCGCTGCAACGAGTGCCTCTTGCTCCCCGCGGTCTGCGGGTGTCCGGCCACCGCAGGTAAAAGGAGGAGGGCCGAAGGCCCGGGGGACACGGAGGTGGCCGGATGCCCGCAGACCGCAGCGCAAGCCCCTTGCGCGCGCCACGTGCCGCCGCACAGGCGCACCATCGCAGAAGCGCAGACGGCATCGGCGATCAGGAGGTCAGCGCCCAAGGTACACCTCCACCACCTTTTCGTTGGCCTGCACATCCGCCAGCAGGCCCTCGGCCAGCACCGAACCCTCGTGCAGCACCGTCACCTTCTTGCGGCCCTGCGTCAGCTGGTCGACGAAGTGCATGTCGTGCTCCACCACCACCAGCGAATGCTTGCCCTCGAGCGACAGAAAGAGTTCTGCGGTGCGCTCGGTCTCTTCGTCGGTCATGCCGGCCACCGGCTCGTCGAGCAGCAGCAGCGTCGGCTCCTGCATCAGCAGCATGCCGATCTCCAGCCACTGCTTCTGCCCGTGGCTCAGCAGCCCCGCTTCGCGGTGCGCTTCGTCCTTCAGGTGGATGAGTGCCAGCACCTCGTCGATGCGGTCACGCTGCGCGCCGCCCAGGCGGTGGAACAGCGCAGCACGCACGCCGCGGTCGGCCTTCAGCGCGAGCTCGAGGTTCTCGAACACCGACAGCGGCTCGTACACCGTAGGCTTCTGGAACTTGCGGCCGATACCGATCTGCGCAATCTCGGGCTCAGTCAGGCGCAGCAGGTCGATGTTGGAGCCGAAGAACACCTGGCCGCTATCGGGCCGCGTCTTGCCGGTGATGCAGTCCATCATCGTCGTCTTGCCCGCGCCGTTCGGGCCGATGATGCAGCGCAGCTCGCCCACGCCAATGCTCAGGCTCAGCGCATTGAGTGCCTTGAAGCCGTCGAAGCTGACCGTGATGTCGTCGAGGTACAGCGCCACACCGTGCGCGAAATCCGGCACGCCGGCACGGATGCGGCGGCCATACCCGGCCTCGCGTCCGCCAGATTCGGTGCGGCCGGTTTGCGCCGCCACGCGCTGCTCATGCGCCTCGCGGGCACGCGCGCCGGCTTCCAGCAGGTCGGGGGTCATACGCCCTCCTTGCGCTTGCGCAGCCACGCCACCAGGCCGATCAGGCCCTGCGGCAGGAACAGCGTCACCGCGATGAACAGCGCCCCCAGGAAGTACAGCCAGAACTCGGGGAAGGCCACGGTGAACCAGCTCTTGGCGCCGTTGACGAAGAAGGCGCCGATGATCGGGCCGATCAGCGTGCCGCGGCCACCGACGGCCGCCCAGATCGCCATCTCGATGCTGGCGGCCGGGCTCATCTCGCTCGGGTTGATGATGCCCACCTGCGGTACATACAGCGCACCCGCCACCGCACACATCATGGCCGACAGCGTCCAGATGCTGAGCTTGTAGGCCACCGGGTTGTAGCCGGTGAACATGACACGGCTCTCTGCATCGCGAATGGCCTGCAGCACGCGGCCGTACTTGCTGTGCACGATGGCGCGGCTCATCAGGTAGAAGCCCACCAGCACCACGCCGCTGAGTGCGCACAGGAACACCCGCATGGCCTGGTCGATCGGAATGCCGAGGATGCGCTTGAAGTCGGTGAAGCCGTTGTTGCCGCCAAAGCCGGTCTCATTGCGGAAGAACAGCAACATCGCGGCAAAGGTGAGTGCCTGCGTGATGATCGAGAAGTACACGCCCTTGATGCGCGAGCGAAAGGCGAACCAGCCGAACACAAAGGCCACCAGGCCTGGCACCAGCAGCACCAGCAGCATCTGCGCGACGAAGCTGTCGCTCAGTGCCCAGTGCCAGGGGAATTCCTTCCAGTTCAGGAACACCATGAAGTCGGGCATGTCGCTCTTGTACTGGCCGTCGCGACCGATCTGGCGCATCAGGTACATGCCCATGCCGTAGCCACCGAGCGCGAAGAACAGCCCGTGGCCCAGCGACAGGATGCCGGTGTAGCCCCAGATCAGGTCCATCGCCAGCGCGCAGATGGCGTAGCAGAGGATCTTGCCGATCAGGCTGACGTAGAAGTCGCTCAGGTGCAGCGCGCTGCCCGCGGGCAAGGCCAGGTTGAGCAGCGGGATCACCACCGCCACCACCAGCAGTGCCACCAGCACGGCAGTCCAGCCGCGCACACTGAGGAATGATGTTGTGGGTGCGCTCGTCATGCCTCGGCGCTCCTTCCCTTGAGGGCGAACAGGCCCTGCGGACGCTTCTGGATGAAGACCACGATCAGCACCAGCACCATGATCTTGGCCAGTACCGCGCCCTGCCAGCCTTCCAGCAGCTTGCCGATGATGCCCAGGCCGAGGGCGGCGTACACCGTGCCGGCGAGCTGGCCCACACCGCCCAGCACCACCACCATGAAGCTGTCGACGATGTAGCCCTGCCCCAGGTCCGGGCCGACGTTGCCCACCTGGCTGAGCGCGCAGCCCGCCAGGCCAGCGATGCCGGCACCCAGCGCGAAGGCGTAGGTGTCCACGCGCGCCGTGTTGACGCCCATGCAGGCGGCCATGCGGCGGTTTTGCGTGACGCCACGCACGAGCAGGCCCAGCCGCGTGCGGCTGATCAGCAGCGCCATGCCCAGCAGCACCAGCGCGGCGAACACCAGGATGGCGATGCGGTTGTAGGGCAGCGTCAGGTTGGGCAGCACCTGCACGCCCCCCGACAGCCACGACGGGTTTTCCACCGCCACGTTCTGCGCGCCAAAGATCGAGCGCACCGCCTGCATCAGCATCAGGCTGATGCCCCAGGTGGCCAGCAGCGTCTCCAGCGGGCGGCCGTACAACCAGCGGATGACGCTGCGCTCAAGCACCGCGCCAACCAGCGCCGATGCGAGAAAGGCCACCGGAATCGCCGCCAGCACATACCAGTGAAACGCGCCGGGCAGGTAGGCCTTGAAGAGGTTCTGCACCACGAAGGTGGCGTAGGCGCCGATCATCATCAGCTCGCCGTGCGCCATGTTGATCACGCCCATCAGGCCGTAGGTGATGGCCAGGCCGAGTGCCACCAGCAGCAAGATGGAGCCGAGGCTTGCGCCAGTGAACAGCACACCCAGCCGCTCGCCCCAGGCCAGGCGCGACTGCACCTTGGAAAGCGAGGCCTGCAGCGCCGACTTGACCGCAGCGTCACTCTCTTGCCCCAGCTGCTCGATCAGCAACGAGCGCACCATCGGGTCGCTGCTGTCGGCCAGCAGCTTGGCGGCGGCCAGTCGCCGCGCCGCATCGGCCGAGCCGATGAGTGCCTTGGCCTTGAGCATCGCAAGTTCGGCCTTGAGCTGCGCATCGGTTTCGCGCTCGGCAGCCTTTTCCAGCAAGGGCACCAGGCCCTCGTCGATCACGTCCTTGAGGTCGCCGATCGCCTTGGCGCGCAGCTCACGGTCAGCCGACCCGAGGCGAAACGCGGCCAGCGCGCCTTCCAGCGCCTGCCGCATCCGGTTGTTGTTGACGACGTCTTCCGCGCCGTCGGGCAGCGTGGCCTTGGCTTCAGAGCCGGCCAGCGTGGCGGCATTGCCCTTGACGATGTACGCCTTGCCACCGCCCACCTTGACCTCATCGGCCAGCAGGGCTTCGACAAACGGCACCAGCTGCGCGTCTTGCGCAGTGACGCGTTCGTTCAGCGCGGCAATCCGCGCATCGCTGTCGCCCTGCGCGATGGCCAGGGCCTGCTCGGGCGTCAGCGCATGCGCCGCCAGGCTGCCCGCCAGCAAGGCAGGAAGCAAGGCGGCACAAAAGAAGTCACGACGCAGCCACCCGAGGCACCGCTTCACGAAAAGCATCACGGTGCCCCGGCTGCGTTGCGTCACTTCGACTTGGCGGGAACGTTGGCCTTGCCCTTGTTCTCGGCGATGTAGTCGCTCCACGGGTCAGCCACGACCGGGCCCGGGGTCTTCCACACCACCTTGAACTGGCCGTCGGCCTGCACTTCGCCAATGAACACCGCCTTGTGCAGGTGGTGGTTCTTCTCGTCCATCTTGCTGGTGATGCCCGACGGTGCCTTGAAGGTCTGGCCGTACATCGCTGCGCGCACCTTGTCCACGTCAGTGCTCTTGGCCTTGGCCACGGCCTGCGCCCACATGTGCACGCCGATGTAAGTGGCCTCCATCGGGTCGTTGGTCAGCGGCTTGTCCTTGTGGCCGGCGATGTTCTTGGCCTTGGCATAGGCTGCCCACTTCTTGATGAACTCGTCGTTGGTGCCGTTCTTGATCGACTGGAAGTAGTTCCATGCCGCCAGGTGGCCGACCAGCGGCTTGGTGTCCACGCCGCGCAGTTCTTCCTCACCGACGGAGAAGGCCACCACCGGCACGTCCTTGGCCTTCAGGCCCTGGTTGCCCAGTTCCTTGTAGAAGGGCACGTTGGAGTCGCCGTTGATGGTGGAGATCACGGCCGTCTTCTTGCCTTCGCTCGAGAACTTCTTGATCTTGGCGATGATGCTCTGGTAGTCGGCGTGGCCGAAGGGGGTGTACTCCTCCATGATGTCGGCGTCGGGGATACCCTTGGACTTCAGGAAGGCGCGCAGGATCTTGTTGGTGGTGCGCGGGTACACATAGTCGGTGCCCAGCAGCACGAAGCGCTTGGCGCTGCCGCCGTCCTTGCTCATCAGGTATTCCACCGCAGGAATGGCCTGCTGGTTGGGCGCAGCACCGGTGTAGAACACGTTGGGGCTGAGTTCCTCGCCCTCGTACTGCACCGGGTAGAACAGCAGGGCATTGGTCTCTTCGAACACCGGCAGCACCGACTTGCGGCTGACCGACGTCCAGCAACCGAACACCGCGGCCACCTTGTCCTGGGTCACCAGCTGCTTGGCCTTCTCGGCGAACAGCGGCCAGTTGGAGGCCGGGTCCACCACCACCGGCTCGAGCTTCTTGCCGAGTACGCCGCCCTTGGCGTTGATCTCGTCAATGGCCATCAGCACCGTGTCTTTCAGCACGGTCTCGGAAATGGCCATGGTGCCCGACAGCGAGTGCAGCACACCCACCTTGATGGTGTTGCCAGCCTGGGCGAATGCCGGGATGCTGGAAAAGCCCGCAAGGGCTGCGGCGGCCGCAACGGCCAGGGTCTTCAGGTTAGCGCGACGATCCATGTTCAAGACTCCACGAAGAGGTAAGGGAAGGGAACAGACTCGAAAGAGCAACGGGCAAGGAGATCGTCGAATCAACAGCTATCGGCGCGCCCCGGGCTCGCAGAAACGAAGTGAGCAAAGCCCGTGCCAAGTTCGTGGAATTGGAAAGTCCACAACCGGTGCACGGACTGCCCCCGTTTGGGGCGCACGCATGCAGGCCGGTCCGCGGCGCCCGTATTTGGGGCGGCACGCCCCGCAGCCGAGCGCGGCAGTAGGGCATGAGGGTTGCTACACAATGGTCGAGCCTGTACAAGACGCTCACTCACCCGACGCACGCACCGACATGGAACTCACGCCCCGCGAAAAAGACAAGCTGCTGATCTTTACCGCAGCGCTGCTGGCCGAGCGCCGCAAGGCCCGCGGCCTGAAGCTCAATTACCCGGAGGCGGTGGCCCTGATCAGCGCGGCGGTGATGGAAGGCGCGCGCGACGGCAAGGCGGTCGCGCAGCTGATGAGCGAAGGCCGCAGCGTGCTTACCCGCGCCGATGTCATGGACGGCGTGGCCGACATGATTCCGGACATCCAGGTCGAAGCCACCTTCCCCGACGGCACCAAGCTGGTCACGGTGCACCAGCCCATCGTCTGAAGCCACCCCCAAGGCGCACTCATGAACTTGTCACGCAACGTCGTTCGCGGCTTTTATCGCGACCCCTATCGCAACGCCCTCCGCGATGCACGGTCTGCCACCGGCTGGCTGGCTGGGCTGACCGCTGGCCTGGCCACCGCGCTGCCGGCGCACGCCCACCCCGGCCACGCGGCTGATGCACTGCACTGGCATGCCAGCGACCTGTTCGGCCTGGCCATCGTCATTGCGCTGGGCGTGGGCGCCCTGTGGCTGGCGCGACGCTGAGGCGGGGGGGCCACACATGACACCCGGAGAACTGATCGTCGATGACGGCGAGCACGCGCTCAACAGCGGCCGCCGCAGCATCACGGTGGTGGTGAAGAACAGCGCCGACCGGCCGATCCAGGTCGGCTCGCACTACCACTTTGCCGAGACCAACGCTGCGCTGCAGTTCGACCGCGCGGCGGCACGCGGCATGCGGCTGAACATTGCCTCGGGCACTGCGGTGCGCTTTGAGCCCGGGCAGCAGCGCACGGTGGAGCTGGTCGATTTCGCTGGCGACCGCGTGGTGCATGGCTTCCGTGGGCTGGTCGCCGGCCCGCTCTGACGCAAGGACACTCAACATGGCAAGCATCGGACGCCGCGCCTACGCGGAAATGTTCGGCCCCACCGTGGGCGACCGGGTGCGCCTGGCCGACACCGACCTGGTGATCGAGGTCGAGGCCGACCACACGCTGCGCGCCGGCTCGTACGGAGAAGAGGTGAAGTTCGGCGGCGGCAAGACCATCCGTGACGGCATGGCGCAGAGCCAGCGCACGCGCGCCCAGGGCTCTATGGACACCGTGCTCACCAACGCGCTGATCATCGACCACTGGGGCATCGTCAAGGCCGACATCGGCCTGAAGGGCGGGCGCATCGCGGCCATCGGCAAGGCCGGCAACCCCGACACGCAGCCGGGCGTGGACATGATCATCGGCCCGGGCACCGAGATCATCAGCTGCGAAGGGATGATCGTCACCGCCGGCGGCATCGACAGCCACATCCACTTCATCTGCCCGCAGCAGATCGAGGAGGCGCTGGCCTCGGGCGTCACCACCATGTTCGGCGGCGGCACCGGGCCGGCCACCGGCACCTTTGCCACCACCTGCACGCCGGGGCCCTGGAACATCGAGCGCATGCTGCAGGCCGCCGACGCCTTCCCGATGAACCTGGGCTTCATGGGCAAGGGCAACGCCAGCCTGCCCGAGCCGCTGCGCGAGCAGATCCACGCCGGTGCCATCGGCCTGAAGCTGCACGAAGACTGGGGCACCACGCCGGCGGCCATCAGCAACTGCCTGGATGTGGCCGACGAGCTGGACATCCAGGTCGCCATCCACTCCGACACGCTGAACGAATCAGGCTTCGTCGAGGACACCATCGCGGCGACAAAAGGTCGCGGCATTTGCGCCTTCCACACCGAAGGCGCGGGCGGCGGCCACGCGCCCGACATCATCCGCGTGGTGGGCGAATCGAACTTCCTGCCTTCGTCCACCAACCCCACCATGCCCTACACGGTGAACACGCTGGACGAGCATGTGGACATGCTGATGGTGTGCCACCACCTCGACCCGGCGATTGCCGAAGACCTGGCCTTTGCCGAAAGCCGCATCCGCAAGGAGACGATTGCGGCCGAGGACATCCTGCACGACATGGGTGCGATCAGCATGATGTCCAGCGACAGCCAGGCCATGGGCCGCGTGGGCGAAGTCATCCTGCGCACCTGGCAGACCGCGCACAAGATGAAGGCGCAGCGCGGCAAGCTGCAGGGCGATACCGAGCGCAATGACAACTTCCGCGTCAAGCGCTATGTGGCCAAGTACACCATCAACCCGGCGCTGGCGCATGGCATCAGCCACGAGGTGGGCAGCATCGAGGTGGGCAAGTGGGCCGACCTCGTGATCTTCAAACCCGCGTTCTTTGGCATCAAGCCTGCGCTCATCCTCAAGGGCGGCTTCATCGCGATGGCCGCGATGGGCGACCCCAATGCGTCCATTCCGACACCGCAGCCGGTGCACTACCGGCCGATGTTCGGATCGTTTGGCAGCGCGGTCGGCAAAGGCTCGATCACCTTCGTGTCGAAGTCGGCGCTGGACAACGGCGTGAAGGAACGCTTCGGCCTCGCCAAGACGGTGAGTGCCGCCCACAACATCCGCGCGGTGCGCAAGCAGCACATGCGGCTGAACGACTACCTGCCGAAGATGGAAGTGGATGCGCAGACCTACGCGGTGCGCGCGGACGGTGTGCTGCTGACCTGCGAGCCGGCCAAGGTACTGCCGATGGCGCAGCGGTATTTCTTGTTCTGACGCGCAGCGCGCTCAGGATCTCGGTGCGCTGTGGTCACGCAACCATTGAGCAAACTCGTCTTCACCGATATCGCCGGCGGCCAGCGCAAGCACGGTCAGAGTGGCCTCCACTTGCGTGGACGTCAGACGGAAACCGTTGAGCGCGAGAAACAGGCCGGTCGCGAGAAACGCAGCGCGCTTGTTGCCGTCCACAAATGCGTGATTGCGAGCCAGCCCGAAGCCGTAAGCCGCTGCAAGCGCAAATATGTCTGGTTTGCCGTACGCCAGCAAATGATGAGGTCGTGCAAGCGCCGATTCGAGCAAGCCTTCATCACGCAGACCTGCCGCTCCACCGTGTTCTGCCAGGCTTTCTTCGTGCAGCAACAGCAGCGCCCTGCGGCTGACAAACCGCCAGGTCATTTGGCAAGTTGGTGGAACGTGTCACGATACTCGCGCATGAACTCACGGCCGAGGTCAATCTCTTCTTCCAGCGACGGGTCATACGGGCTGAGGTTCAGGCCGTTGGCAGCCTCGGTCACGTAAAGCGTATCGCCCTTGTCGAGTTTCAGGCGTACCAACAGCTCCTTCGGCAGGATCACTCCGACCGAGTTGCCGATCTGGGTCAGTTTCAGTGCGCTCATGGCAAACTCCATGTTTTAACCGTTGTTATACCAAAATCCGCGCACCATGACCATCCTCCACATCAGCAAGCACCTGCCCCAGGGCGCCGGCCTGGCGCAGGTGCTGCTCAAGCGCGCGGCCACGGTGGAGCTGGACTGGGACGTGCGGCAAAAGAGCCGCTTTGACGCCCACGATTCGCAGGGCCGGCATCTGGGTGTGTTCCTCGCGCGCGGCACGGTGGTGCGCGGCGGCGATGTGCTGGTGGCCGAAGACGGATCGCTGGTTCGTGTGGTCGCTGCGCCGCAGCCGGTGCTGGTGATCACGCACTGCAAGGAGCACGGCACGCCGTTTGACCTGACGCGCGCGGCCTATCACCTGGGCAACCGCCATGTGCCGATCGAACTGCAGCCCGATCACCTGAAGATCGAGCCCGACCATGTGCTGGCCGACATGCTGCGCGCCATGCACCTGATCGTGAACGAGGCCACCCTGCCCTTCGAGCCCGAAGGCGGCGCGTATGCGGCGCATGGGGGCCATGCGCATGGGCACGCACATGGGCACGCACATGACCATGACCATGACCACGCACACGATCACGGTCACAAGCATGACCACTGACGCATCGCTGCTGCGGCTGATCTGGCTGGCGTCGCCCGCCTTGCCGGTCGGCGGCTTCTCTTACTCGGAAGGCCTGGAGGCTGCCATCGACCACGGGCTGGTATCCGACGAAGCGAGTGCCCGCGACTGGATTGTCGACCAGCTGCATACCGCCTTGTCGCGAGGCGATCTGGCGGTGGTGGCGCAGTCGCTTGACGCATGGCGCAGCCAGGATGCCGTACGCACACAGCAACTCAACGACTGGGTGCTGCACACCCGCGAGACGGCCGAGTTGCGCCAGCAGACCGAGCAGATGGGCCGCTCGCTCGTGGAGTGGCTGCGCGCGGTCGAGCCCGACGCCGCGCAGCAAGCGGCCTCTCTGGCCACACCCACGTGGCCGGTCGCGTTTGCGCTGGCCGCCAGCAGCAGTGGCGCGCCGTTGCGCGAGGTGCTGCTGTCGTGCGCCTTCGGCTGGGCCGAGAACCTGGTGGCCGCTGCCATCAAGGCCGTGCCGTTGGGCCAGAACGCGGGGCAGCGCATCCTGCGCGCGCTGGCGGCCGACATTCCCGCCGCCGTGGATCACGCGCTGTCGCTCAGCGATGACCAACGCCAGGCCTTCAGCCCGATGCTGGGCATCCTGTCGGCCCGCCACGAAACCCAGTACTCGCGCCTGTTCCGCTCCTGATCGAACACCGCGCACCCACGCATTGCCATCGAGACCACGCCATGACCACCGCCTTGCACCACGTTCCGAATCGCACCAAGAAGCTGCCGCCCCTGCGCGTGGGCATCGGCGGCCCGGTCGGCTCGGGCAAGACCACGCTGCTGGAGATGCTGTGCAAGGCCATGCGCGAGCGCTACGACCTGATCGCGATCACCAACGACATCTACACCAAGGAAGACCAGCGCCTGCTGACCGTCAGCGGCGCGCTGCCGGCCGAGCGCATCATGGGCGTGGAGACGGGGGGCTGCCCGCACACTGCCATTCGCGAAGATGCGTCGATCAACCTCGAGGCCATCGACCGCATGCTGGGCCAGTTTCCGAACGCCGATGTGGTGTTCGTGGAAAGCGGCGGCGACAACCTGGCAGCCACCTTCAGCCCCGAGCTGAGCGACCTGACCATCTACGTGATTGACGTGGCCGCAGGCGAAAAGATCCCGCGCAAGGGCGGCCCCGGCATCACCAAGAGCGACCTGTTCGTGATCAACAAGACCGACCTCGCGCCGCATGTGGGTGCTGATCTGGCGGTGATGGAGGCCGACACGCAGCGCATGCGCCAAAGCCCCAAGGGCCTGAAGCCCTACGTGATGACCAACCTGAAAACCCTGGCCGGCGTGGACCAGGTGGTGCGCTTCATCGAGGAGCGGGGGATGCTGCGCAGTTGAATCGGCTGGCAGCCGGCTGGCGGAAGCGGTGAGATTCGAACTCACGGAAGGCTTTCACCTTCGCCGGTTTTCAAGACCGGTGCATTCAACCGCTCTGCCACGCTTCCGACGGCGTGAAGTGTAGCCCCAGACGCCCTCAGCCCTCGGGCAGGAACAGCGACTGCAGGTCGCTCAGGAAATCAAAGCCGCGCGCGGTGGGCGTCACCTGCGTCAGGCTGCGCTCGATCCAGCCGCGCTGCTCGGCTTGCTGCAAGGCCGATTCGATGGCCGACAGCGGCAGGCCAGTGCGTTCGCGAAAGTCCTGCAGCGCAAAGCCCTCGCGCAGGCGCAGCGCGTTGAGCATGAATTCGAACGGCAGGTCGGCGCGCGCCACGTCGTCGTCCTGCGCCACCGCGTCGCCGGCCAGCGCCTGCTCCATGTAGCGCGCCGGGTCACGGTACCGCACCTGTCGCACCACGCGGTGCGCAAAGCTCAGCTTGCCGTGCGCGCCCGCGCCAATGCCCAGGTAGTCGCCGAACTGCCAGTAGTTCATGTTGTGCGCGCAGCGGTGGCCGTCGCGCGCATAGGCCGACACCTCGTAGCGCGGCAGCCCGGCCTGCGCGGTGCGCTCGGTGATGCGGTCCATCATCGCGTAGGCGGTGTCCTCGTCGGGCACCTGCGGCGGGAACTTGGCGAAGTAGGTGTTGGGCTCGATCGTCAGGTGATAGATCGACAGGTGGGGCGGTGCCACCGCCAGCGCCTGCGTGATGTCGGCGTCCAGCTCGGCCAGCGTCTGGCCGGGCAGCGCGTACATCAGGTCGAGGTTGAAGGTATCAAAGCTGCGCGCCGCTTCCTCCAGCGCGGCGATGGCTTGCGCGCGGCTGTGCACCCGGCCCAGCGCCTTCAGGTGGGCGTCGTTGAAGCTCTGCACGCCCACCGACAGCCGCGTCACGCCGGCATCGCGAAAGGCGCGAAAGCGGTCGCGCTCGAAGGTGCCGGGGTTGGCCTCCAGCGTGATCTCGCAGCCGGCCTCCAGCCGCAGCCGCGCACGCACACCGGCAATCAGCCGCTCGATGCCCTGCGGCGAGAACAGGCTGGGCGTGCCGCCACCGACGAACACGCTGTGCACCGTGCGGCCCCACACCAGCGGCAGCGACTGCTCCAGGTCGGCCATCAGCGCGTCCAGGTAGCGCTGCTCGGGCAGGTCAGCCTGCGCGCTTTCGTGCGAGTTGAAGTCGCAGTAGGGGCACTTGCGGATGCACCACGGCAGGTGCACATACAGCGACAAGGGCGGCAGCGCTGCCAGTTGCAGCGTGCCGGGTCGCATGTGGTGCAGGATGTCGTGGGCAGGCATGGGATGAACAGGGGCCCGCGCGGGCAGCTGTGGCCGGGCGGCGCTTCAAGCCAGCCAGCGTTCGCGCACCAGCGCCAGCATCTGCTGCGCCGCCTTGCCGCGGTGGCTGTGGGCGTTCTTCACTTCCACCGGCAGCTGCGCGAAGGTCTGGCCGAACTCGGGGATGAACATCACCGGATCGAAGCCAAAGCCATTGCTGCCCACCGGCTCGCGTGCGATTTCTCCGACCGCGCGGCCCACCGCGATCAGCGGCTCGGGGTCGTCTGCGCTGCGCACACCCACCAGGGTACTCACAAGCGCCGCGCGGCGGTTGACGATGCCCTGCATCTGCTCGAGCAGTGCGCGCACGTTGTTGGCGTCGCCCTTCTCGTAGCCGAACTGGGTGGCGTAGTAGGCGGTGTCCACGCCCGGCAGGCCGCCAAAGGCGTCCACGCACAGGCCGGCGTCGTCGGCAATGGCGGGCAGGCCGCTGGCGCGCGCGGCGTGACGCGCCTTGGCCAGCGCGTTCTCGACAAAGGTGCGGTGCGGCTCTTCGGCCTCGCCGATGCCGAGCTCGGCCTGGCGCACCAGTTGCACGCCCAGCGGCGCAAACATGGCCTGCAGTTCGGCCAGCTTGCCCGCGTTGTTGGATGCAAGAACGATCTTCATCACACCTGGCCCAGGGCCGCGCGCTGGTGCTCGATCAGCTCGCTGATGCCCTTGGTGGCCAGCGCCAGCAGCGCGTCCATTTCCTTGCGGGTGAAGGCCGCGCCTTCGGCGGTGCCCTGCACCTCGACAAAGCTGCCCGCGCCGGTCATCACCACATTCATGTCGGTGTCGCAGGCCGAGTCTTCGGTGTATTCCAGGTCGAGCAGCGGCGTGCCCTGCACGATGCCCACGGACACCGCGGCCACATGGTCGGTGATCGGCGAGGCCTTCAGCTTGCCTTCGCGCATCAGCCAGTTCACCGCGTCCTGCGCGGCCACAAAGGCGCCGGTGATGGCCGCAGTGCGCGTGCCGCCATCGGCCTGCAGCACATCGCAGTCGAGGTGGACGGTGCGTTCACCCAGCTTTCCGAGGTCGAACACCGCGCGCATCGAGCGGCCGATCAGGCGCTGGATCTCCTGCGTGCGGCCGCTTTGCTTGCCGCGCGCCGCCTCGCGGTCGCCACGGGTGTGGGTGGCGCGCGGCAGCATGCCGTACTCCGCCGTCACCCAGCCTTCGCCGCTGCCCTTCTTGTGGCCGGGCACCTTCTCTTCCACCGAGGCGGTGCACAGCACCCGGGTGTGGCCAAACTCCACCAGCACCGAGCCCTCGGCATGGATGGTGTAGCCGCGCGTGATGCGCACCAGGCGCATCGCATCCGCGGCACGTTCGCCGCTGCGCTGAAAAACGGTCATGGGTCAGTCCTTCTTGCCGGTGGCCCGGCGGATCGCTTCGTCGATTTGCTCGATCGACTGCTCGATCGAATCGTCGCTGGCCTCGTCGTGCGGCTCGGGCAGCGCCACCGTGGGCGTGCTCATGAAGCCGGAGATCGGCATCACGTCCGTCAGCACCGTGCCGGCATCGTCGGCGGCGCCGCGGTCCCAGTCCATCGCGACAACGGTGACATTGTCGCAGCGCGCGCCGCCGTTGCGCAGGGCACGGTCGACCAGGTCGGGGGCCGACTGCGCCACCGGCGCCGAGGTCAGGCCCGCCACGATTTCCTCGTCGCCCAGGTTGTCCCACAGCCCGTCGGAGCACAGCATCAGCTTGTCGCCCGGCAGCAGCGTCATCGGGCCACCGAGGTCATACACCGGCCGCGAAGGCGAACCGATGCAGGTGTACAGCACGTTGCGGTTGACCGGAATCGTGCGCAGCGGATCGACCGCCAGGTTCTGCTCGGCGTAGGAATGGTCGCGGGTGCGCGTGAGCAGCGTGCCCTCACGCACCACGTACAGCCGCGAATCGCCGCAGTGCAGCCAGTGCAGCTGGCCGTCTTGCACCAGCGCCAGCACGAGCGTGGTGCGCGGCGTGTCGAACATGCGCCGGCTCGAGGCGTAGTGCAGCAGGCGCTGGTGCGCGGTGTACAGCGCCGAGGTCAGGAAGCCGGCCACCTCGCCCACCCGCGGCCGTGCCTCGAACTGGAACAGGTCGGCCGCCGTCTGCACCGCGGCTTGCGCTGCCACCTCGCCTTCGGGGTGGCCACCCATGCCGTCGGCCAGCATGAACAGCGCCGCCTCGCGGGTGTAGCAGTAGCCCATGCGGTCCTCGTTTTTTTCGCGGCCCCCCTTGCGGCTGACCTGGAACACCGAGAACTTCATGGCTGGTTGAGCTCACCGCTTGCGCTGCGCGTGCTGCGCCGGGCGTCGGGCATCAGGTGGCCGATCTGCGTGCGCACCTTCTCGGTCAGCGACTTCTGCGTGTAGTGCCGTGCCAGCTCGCGGCTGAGCTCGCGCTGCAGCTCGGCCACCGACTGCGGCCGCGCCTTCGGGTCCAGCGCCATGCACCACTCCACCGTCTGGATCAGCGGGTCCGAGTAGATGCCGCGCAGCCGCGCCAGCAAGCCGGGCAGGCGGTCGTTTTCCTGGCGCTGCGGCGCGTCGTTGGGTGGATAGCCATACATGCAGGCGTAGATGCAGCCGCCGATGGCGTAGATGTCCGACCATGGACCGATCTGGCCGCTGCGCTTGTACATCTCGGGCGCGGCGAAGCCGGGCGTGTACATCGGCCGCACGAAGTTGCTTTCCTTGGTGATGGCCTCGCGCGCCGCGCCAAAGTCGATCAGCACCGCATGGTCATCGTCGGTTATGAACACGTTGGCGGGCTTGATGTCCAGGTGCAGCATCTTGTTCTGGTGCACCACCCGCAGCCCCACCAGGATTTCGTCGAACAGCGACCGGATGGTGGACTCGCGAAACACCTTTTGCTGCTTGAGCTCGCGCGCGGTCATGATGAAGTCCTGCAGCGTGGCGCCCTGCAGATAGTTGGTCACCATGTAGACGGTGTCGTTCTCGCGAAAGAAGTTCAGCACGCTGACCACCGACGGATGCGAGATTTGCGCGAGCGAGCGGCCTTCCTCGAAGAAGCTCTTGAGCCCCAGCCGGTACAGCGCCTGCTTGTCCACCGCCACCGTGGGCGTCAGCTCGCCCGGTGCGCGGGTGACCAGCGTGACCGGCAGGTATTCCTTGATCGCCACCTGCTGGCCCTGCGCGTCGGTGCCCAGGTAGACGATGCCGAAGCCGCCCGAGGCGATCTGCCGCGCGATGCGGTAGCCACCGATGGTCACTCCATCCGGAAGGGGTGCGGGCTTGACCTTGGACATGGTTTGTCGAGGACCCGGGCTAACGCCACCAGCGCCGAATGCGGTTATTCTCGGCGCTCTCTCCTCCGACGCCCTGACCCCCAATGGCAGTCTACAGCATGACCGGCTACGCCACGGTGCAATCCGAGGGCCAGCCACGCCACGGGCTGGAGCTGCGATCGGTCAACAGCCGCTTCCTTGATCTGGCCCTGAAGCTGCCCGAGGAATGGCGCGCGCACGAGCCGGCCCTGCGCGAGGCGATTTCGGCGCGCTGCCGCCGCGGCAAGGTGGAGGTGCGCGCCTTCTTCGAGGCCCGTGCCGACCTGGCGCTGGGCGATGCCTCGCCTGCGCTGCTGCAGCGGCTGCTGTCGCTGCAAGACCAGATACGCGCCTGGATGCCCACCGCGCGCGAGCTGTCGGTGGCCGACGTGCTGAAGCTCGCCTCGGGCTCGGCTGCGCCCGCTGCGCCGGATGCCGCCGCGCTGGCCGCACTGGCCCGGCGCGCCATCGACGGGCTGCTGGAAGCACGCCAGCGCGAGGGCGAGCGGCTGGCCACCATGCTGCGCGGCCACGTCAAGCAGCTGCGCGCACTGGCCGCCCAGGCCGCACCGCTGGTGCCGCAATTGGTGGCGCAGCAGCGCGAACGCTTTCTGGAGCGCTGGAACGAGGCCCTGGGGGCCGGTGCCGATGCCGGCGCTGCGGTGCCCAGCGACGCTGCCCGCGACCGCGCGCTGGCCGAGGCCACCGCCTTTGCCATCCGCATCGACGTGGCCGAAGAGCTGACGCGCCTGGATGCACATCTGGACGAGATCGACCGGCTGCTGGCCAAGGGCGGCGAGATCGGCAAGCGGCTGGACTTCCTGATCCAGGAGCTGCACCGCGAGGCCAACACGCTGGGCTCGAAGTCGGCGGCGCTGGAGCTCACCCGCATCTCGGTGGACATGAAGGTGCTCATCGAGCAGATGCGAGAACAGGTCCAGAACATCGAGTGAGCACAGGCATGGATTTCCCCGGCAACCTCTACGTCGTGGCCGCGCCCAGCGGGGCCGGCAAGTCCAGCCTGGTCAAGGCGCTGATGGAGCTCGACCACGGCGTCCAGCCGTCGATTTCGCACACCACCCGCGCGCCGCGCGGCCAGGAAAAGCACGGCCGCGAGTACTACTTCGTCTCTGCCGCCGAGTTCGACGCCATGGTTGCCTCCAACGCCTTTTTCGAGTGGGAGAATGTGCATGGCCACCGCTACGGCACCTCGCGCAAGGCGATCGAAGACCGCATCGCCGAGGGCGGCGATGTCATCCTCGAAATCGACTGGCAGGGTGCGCTGCAGATCAAGAAGCTGTTTGCCAACGCGGTGCTGGTGTTCATTCTGCCGCCCAGCTGGGAAGAGCTGCGCTCGCGGCTGGAGCGGCGCGGCGAGGATTCGCCCGAGGTGATCGAACTGCGGCTTCGCAATGCCGCCGAAGAGATGGCCCGCGCCCGGGAATTCGACTTCGTTATAATCAATGAAGTATTTGAACGAGCGCTGTTCGACCTGAAAGCAATTGTTCATGCGCAGCGGCTCAAATATGCCGCCCAGCGCCGCGCCCGCGCCGCCACCTTCTCTGCGCTGCGCATCGATCAACCCCTTTGACCCTTGTCCGGAGTTCCGCATGGCCCGCATCACCGTTGAAGACTGCCTCGAGCAGATCCCCAACCGCTTCCAGCTGGTGCTGTGCGCCACCTATCGTGCGCGCATGCTGAGCCAGGGCCACACGCCCAAGATCGAAAGCGCCAACAAGCCCGGCGTGACCGCGCTGCGCGAAATCGCCGCCGGCAAGATCGGCATCGAAATGCTCAAGAAGGTTCCGGGCTGACCCGACTGCCTTCCACCCCCCGAAGGGCACCCGCGCGGTGCCCTTTGTTTTTGGCGGGTCCCGCACGGCGCGGTACCATGCAGCGATGAGCGCCGTGCTCCAGCCCGCGCCCGGCCGACGCCCGGACGCCACCGTGCCGAGCCCCGCCGCCAATGCCGCGGCGGCGAGCTTTGCCGCGCTCACCTCGGCGATGGACTACCTCGACGCGCAAGACGTCGACCAGGTGCGCCGCGCCTACCGCTTTGCCGACGAGGCCCACCTGGGCCAGCTGCGCGCCAACGGCGAGCCCTACATCACCCACCCGATTGCGGTGGCCGCGCAGTGCGCGCAATGGAAGCTGGACGCGCAGGCGCTGATGGCCGCGCTGCTGCACGACGCGATTGAGGATTGCGGCGTGACCAAGCCCGAGCTGATCGAGCGCTTCGGCGCGCCGGTGGCCGAGCTGGTGGACGGCCTGACCAAGCTCGACCGGCTGCAGTTCGACACCCGCGAGGAAAGCCAGGCCGAATCGTTCCGCAAGATGCTGCTGGCGATGGCGCGCGACGTGCGCGTCATCCTGATCAAGCTGGCCGACCGCACCCACAACATGCGCACGCTCGAAGACGTGCCGCGCAGCAAGTGGGCACGCATTGCGGGCGAGACGCTGGAGATCTACGCACCCATCGCCCACCGCCTGGGCCTGAACCAGACCTACCGCGAGCTGCAGGAACTGGCCTTCCGCCACCTGCGCCCGTGGCGCCATGCGGTGCTGGGCAAGGCGGTGCAGCGCTCGCGCAGCCGCCAGCGCGACCTGATCCAGAAGGTGCAGCGCGAGGTGGAATCGGCGTTCGAGCAGGCGGGCCTGAAGGTGCGCATCTCCGGGCGCGAGAAGACGCTCTACTCCATCTACCGCAAGATGGACGAAAAGCACCTGAGCTTTGCGCAGGTGACCGACATCTACGGCTTTCGCGTCATCGTGCCCGAGGTGATCGACTGCTACACCGCCATCGGCGTGCTGCACCAGCTGTACAAGCCGGTGCCGGGCAAGTTCAAGGACCACATCGCGATCCCCAAGCTCAACGGCTACCAGTCGCTGCACACCACGCTGGTCGGGCCCTCGGGCATCAACGTCGAGTTCCAGATGCGCACCGAGGCGATGCACCTGGTGGCCGAGTCCGGCGTGGCCGCGCACTGGCTGTACAAGGCCAGCGCCCCCGATGCGCCGCACGCCGACCGCCTGGGCACGCAGTGGCTGCAGTCGCTGCTGGACATCCAGCGCGAAACCCGCGACGCCGCCGAGTTCTGGGACCACGTCAAGATCGACCTGTTCCCCGACGCGGTGTACGTGTTCACCCCGCGCAGCCAGATCATGGCCATGCCGCGTGGCGCCACCGTGGTGGACTTTGCCTACGCCATCCACAGCGATGTGGGCGACCATGCGGTGGCCGCGCGCATCAACGGCGAGCAGGTGCCGCTGCGCACCGAACTCAAGAACGGCGATGTGGTCGAGGTGGTGACTGCGCCGGTGTCGGCGCCCAACCCGGCGTGGCTGGCCTTCGTGCGCACCGGCCGCGCGCGATCGAAGATCCGCCATCACCTCAAGACGCTGGCGCAGGCCGAATCGCAGGATCTGGGCCTGAAGATGCTGGCGCAGGCGCTGCGTGCCGAGGGCATCGAGCGCATGCCCGAGGACGACGAAGCCCACCACGCCCTGTGGGAGCGGGTGCTGCGCTTCACCGGCAACCGCTCGCGTGGCGAACTGCTCACCGACGTCGGCCTGGGCCGGCGCGTGGCCAGCATCGTGGCCAAGCGCATTGCCAACCTGATGGCCGAGCGCGGCGAAAAACCCGACGCACTGCTGATGACGCGCGAGCGCTTCACCGCACACGAGAACGTGTCGCAAGGCGCGATCACGGTGGACGGCAGCGAGAACGCGTCGGTGCAATACGCCAGCTGCTGCCGCCCGCTGCCGGGCGATGTCATCGTCGGCTACCTCGGCCGCGGCGAAGGGCTGGTGGTGCACACCGCCGGCTGCGCGGTGGCGCGGCGCCTGCAGCACAAGGACAGCGAGCGCTTCATCGCGGTGGAATGGTCCGACGAGCCGGCGCGCACCTTCGAGGCCGGCGTGGTGGTCACCGTCTCCAACGGCAAGGGTGTGCTGGCGCGCGTGGCGCAGGCCTTCGCCTCGGCCGAGGCCGACATCGTGCATGTGGACATGGGCGAAGAAGCCGCACAGGAAGCCACCGACCTGCGCTTCGTGGTGGCGCTGCGCGACACCCAGCACCTCGAAGCGGTGCTGCGCACGTTGAAGCGCACGCCCTCGGTGCTGCGCGCCAGCCGCATCAACGCGCCCGCCGAGTCGCGCGACAGCTGACTCGCTTGCGCGCCAGCGTGGCGCAGGCCGGTCGCCCTAGCCCGGGTAGCTGACCTTCAGGATCTCCAGCTCGCGCACGCCCGCCGGCGTGGGCAGCCGCACCACATCGCCCTCGCGTGCCTTGAGCAGCGCCCGCGCCACCGGCGCAATCCAGCTCACCTGGCCGCTGGCGCTGTCGGCTTCGTCGATGCCCATGATGGTGACGCTGCGCTCGTCGCCCAGATCGTCTGCATAGGTGACGGTGGCGCCGAAGAACACCTGATCGCTGCCGTGATGCACCGACGGGTCGGTCACCTCGGCGATCTCCAGCCGCTTGGTCAGGAAGCGGATGCGCCGGTCGATCTCGCGCAGGCGCTTCTTGCCGTACAGGTAGTCGCCGTTTTCCGAGCGGTCGCCGTTGCTGGCTGCCCAGTGCACCACCTCCACCACCTTGGGCCGCTCGTGGTCGATCAGCTCCAGCAGCTCGGCGCGCAGCCGCGCGTAGCCCTGCGGCGTGATGTAGTTGCGCGTGCCCGCGGGCAGCGGCGGCAGCCCGGGCTCGTCGTCCTCGTCGTGGTCGCTCTCGCGGGTGAAGGCCTTGCTCATCGGGCCGCAAGCATAGCGACCCCGCGGCCTGTGGCCCTGCAGGCAGCGCAGCGGGCGCCGCAGGCGCGGCGCGCGGCCCGCCTCAGCGGTTGAGCAGCGCCAGCACCGTCTGCGGCACCTGGTTGGCCTGCGCCACCATCGCGGTGCCGGCCTGCTGCAGGATCTGCGCACGCGCCAGGTTGGCGGTCTCCACCGCGAAGTCGGCATCAACGATGCGCCCGCGCGCGGCCTGCGTGTTCTCGATGCTGACCGCCAGCGTGGAGATGATGGCCTCAAAGCGGTTCATTGCGGCGCCGTAGGTGGCGCGCTCGCTGTTGATGCGGTCCAGCGCGATGTCGATGTCCTTGATCGCGTTGGTGGCAGCGGTCGCATCGGTGTCGATCGCCGAAACGTCGGTGATGGTGGCCAGTACCGTGTCCGAGGTGTCGACGCTCGGGTCGGGGTCGAGCGCGCCAGAGGTGCCGCCCGTGCCGCCGGTCAGCGCGTTCTGGCTCACGCTGACCACGTCGTTGGCACTGCTGCCTGCCCCCACCTGGAAGTCCACCGTGCCGGTGTTGCCGAACAGCGAAATGCCGTTGAAGCTGCCGTTTTCCAGCGTGCGCTTGATCTCGGCCTGCAGCTGCGCAAACTCGGCGTGCAGGCTGGCGCGGTCAGTGGCGTTGTTGGTGGCGTTGGCCGACTGCACCGCCAGTTCGCGCATGCGCTGTAGCAGGTCACTGACCTGGCCGAGCGCGCCTTCGGCCGTCTGCGCCAGCGAAATCGCGTCGTTGGCGTTGCGGGCGGCCACCGCCATGCCGCGTGCCTGCGCATTCATGCGCTCGGCGATGGCCAGGCCGGCCGCGTCGTCGCGTGCGCTGTTGACCCTGAGGCCCGATGACAGGCGCTGCATCGAGGTGGCCAGCGACGACTGCGTGGCGGCCAGGTTGCGCTGCGCGTTCATGGAGATCGCATTGGTATTGATCGTGGATGCCATGTGTGTGCTCCGTGTTCGCCAGCGCCGACCGTCGGGCTGGTCTGCGGTTCGGAATCACTCCGGGCCGTGGAGCGGATTCTGGGAAGGCACGGCGCGTACGAACGCGCGATAAGGGCACGGGCGACCGCCCATTTCGGGCGATGCGGCCAAGAAAAAAGCCCCGCGCCGTGTGGACGCGAGGCTTTTCGTATTGGCGCGGCTGGCAGGATTCGAACCCACGACCCCTTGGTTCGTAGCCAAGTACTCTATCCAACTGAGCTACAGCCGCAAAGCGCGCGAGTGTAGCACGCCGCCCAAGCGGCCCCGCCAGGCGCGGGCGCCGCGCTGTGCAAGCCGCCGAAGCCGCCGCGTCACACCCGGGGCCATCGCGCCCGGGTTGCGAACAATTTCACAATTTACTCACATTAAGTTACATTTCGGGCTCGAGGTTCTTCCCTCATGCCCGACGCCAGCCCGTCCCCCCACCTGCCCCAGGCCCTGGAACGCCACACCCAGGCGCTGCTGTTTGCCGACGTGGTCGAGTCGGTGCGGCTGATGGAGCTCGATGAGGCGGGCCATGTCGCGCGCTGGCGCGCCTTCATGCATGTGCTGCGCAGCGAGGTGCTGCCGCACCACGGCGGGCGGCTGCTGAAGAGCATGGGCGACGGGCTGATCGCCGCCTTTCCGCAAGCGCGCGATGCGGTGCGCGCGGCCTTTGCACTGCACGAGCCGCTGGCGCGCATCAACGCCGGGGTCGACGAGCCGCAGCGCATCGCGTTGCGCGCGGCGGCGCACCTGACCGACTACATGGCCGACGAAAACGACGTGTACGGCGCAGGCATCAACCTCACCGCCCGCCTGACCGGTTTTGCCGGCCCGCACGACCTGGTGGCCACCGCTGCCTTCAAGGACCGCCTGACCCCCGGGCTCGACGCCGAGGTGGAAGACCTGGGCGACTGCTACCTCAAGCACCTGCGCGAGCCGGTGCGCTGCTTTCGCCTTGCGCCGGTAGGCCTGGCCAGCACCGCGCGCCCGCTGGCGGCGGTGCGGGTGGACTACCGACCCACCATCGCAGTGCTGCCCTTCGTGCTGAGCACCTCGCAAGCAGGTGAAGAGCTGCTGGGCGAGATATTGGCCGACCGGCTGATCGCATCGCTGGCCATCTCGCCGGACCTGCGGGTGATCTCTCGCCTGTCCACGCAGGCCGCCTGGGCGCATGCCGGCGCGGCCGGCTCGCAGTCGCTGCTGCAGCACCTGGGTGCGTCGTACCTGCTGCACGGGCATTGCCACAGCCGCGGGGCGTCGCTGTCGGTGTACGCCGAGCTGGTGGATGCCGCCACCGGCCATGTGTTCTGGGCTAATACCCAGCAGGGCCGCAGCGACGAGCTGTTCGACGCGCAAGGCGCGCTGGTGCCGGCGCTGATTGCGCAGGTCAGCCGTGCGCTGCTGTCGCATGAGCTGCAGCGCGCACGGGCGCAGTCCATGCCTTCGCTGCAAAGCTACACGCTGCTGCTGTCGGCCATCGCGCTGATGCACCGCCACCAGCTAAGCGACTTCGAGCGCGCACGCGAGATGCTGGAGCACCTGGTCGAGCGCGACCGCCGCAGCGCACTGCCCCATGCGTGGCTGGCCAAGTGGCATGTGCTGCGCGTGCAACAGGGCTGGTCGCCCGATGTCGAGCGCGAAGCCCAGCTGGCCCGCAGCCACAGCGCACGCGCCATCGACAACGACCCGGACAACGGCCTGGCGTGGACGATCGACGGCTTCATCCTCACCAACCTGATGGGTCGCATCGACGAGGCCGACCGCTCGTACCTGCAGGCGCTGCGCGCCAACCCCAATGAGTCGCTGGCCTGGCTGCTCAAGGGCATGAAGAGCGCGTTTGTGGGCGATGGCGCGCCGGCGGTGGAAGACATGGCGCGCGCGGTGGCGCTGTCGCCGCTGGACCCGCTGCGCTACTTCTACGACTCGCTCAGCGCCTCGGGGCTGATTGCAGCCGGCCGCTACGACGAATCGATCCAGGCGGCGCAGCGCTCGCTGCGACACAACCGCCTGCACACCTCTACTTACCGCGCGCTGGCGATTGCGCAAAGCCTGTCGGGCCGCACCAGCGATGCGCAGGCCACCGTGCGCCAGTTGCTTGAACTTGATCCGCAGTTCACCGTGGCGCGCTTTGAGCAGCGCTTTCCGGGGCGCACACAAGCACCCGACTACGCTCGCAAGCTCGGGGCGGCGCTGCGCGCAGCGGGCGCGCCAGCCGGCTGAAGTACCGGCAGCACCACAGCACACCAGATTTGTCACACAGGGCCATCACAGGGAGAAACAAGCGATGTCACGGCTGGGCGGGTACGGAGGCTATGGTGGTTACGGGGGGTATGGGGGCTACGGTGGTTACGGAGGCTACGGAGGCTACGGAGGGTATGGCGGCTACGCCGGCCAGGGCGCCGAAGCAGGTGCCTCGCCTGCGGCAGTGGTCACCGCCGCGCTGCAAACCACCCGCGCATCGCTGGTGGGGCCGTTCGCGGGCGCCACGCAGCAACCGGCGCTGGGCCGCATCGACGACGCTGCGCGCCTGACGCGCTGGGAGGCGCTGCCGCGGCTGCAGGCCTGCGAGCTGGAATTCCTGTCGGGTCTGGTGTTTCGTGCCGATGCGCGCACCCATGCGCTGGGCATCGGCTTTGTCGATTTGAACCACAAGCCGCTGACCGAGGTGCCGATTGCGTGGCTGCAGCGGCCGGGCGAAGGCATCTTTCGCGAGCAGCTGGACTTGGTGGTGAACTACGCCGACCTGCGCGGCGCACGCGAAGCCGAGATCCTGGCGCAGGCGCTGCCCTCGCAGCAACCGTTCTGGGCCGGCATCGTCGGGCTGCAGCCGCACCGCCACCGCCACACGCTGGAGCTGATCACCCTGGCGCTGATGCTGGCCGTGGATGTGCACATGCGCTGCAAGCATGTGTTTGCCTGTCCGCGCCCGGTGGCCTGGTCACCGCAGATCCAGCCGCTGATTCCCACGCCCGGGCACAGCAGCTGGCCCAGCGGCCACGCCACCGAAATCCACACGGTCATTGCGGTGCTGGATGCCCTGCTGCCCCATGCGCAGGCGGTGCGTGAGCCGCTGCAGCGCGTCGCCGCGCGCATTGCCGTCAACCGCACCGTGGCGGGGCTGCACTTTCCGGTGGACAGCGCCGCTGGCCGCGTGCTGGGCGAAGCGCTGGGCGCCTTCTTCGTGGCGCGCTGCGCCGGGCAGCCGCGCTGGCGCGAGCGCCGCTTTGCCGGCCCGGCTTTCCGTGCAGACGATGGCTCGCCGCTGGACTTCGACCCGCGCGCCCCGATCGAGCAGGCCCGCGCAACGCAGCGCCTGCGCGCCTCGCCCTTGCTGGCGCATCTGTGGGCGCTGGCACGCAACGAGTGGGCCGATGCCGGCGCGTAGCCGAGCGCGTGCGGGCGCACGCACGGC
>JBDLRH010000003.1:0-8988 GCA_039800165.1 Pseudomonadota bacterium | reverse complement strand
CCAGCGCAGCGGCTTGCCCAGGCGCACCGCATCGATGCGCGCGCCGGCAATGCGATCGGCAAAGCTCAGGCGCGTGACTTCGACTTCCGGCAATTCAGGCATGGGCTGCTTGCAGTGGGGGATTCGGTGGAGGCGTCCGTGGGCCTTTGCGCCAGGGTTACAAGGCCGGCGCGGCGCGCCGATTATCATGGGTCGATGAATGTTCACTGGCGCCTCTTCGTGCACGCAACGCGGCTTGCCGCACTGCTGTCGTGCGTGGCGGTGGCCACCGCTGCCAGCGCTGTGGACAGCCCCGCAGACAGCGCACGCAAGCAACGCCACGCACAGGCACCGGCCGCAAGCGAGGTGGACGCCGACCTGCAGCGCGCGGTACCGCCCGCGCGCAGCGCAATGGACGCGCGGCTGTTCTACCAGTTGCTGCTGGGCGAGCTCAATGCCCGCAGCGACGAGCCGGGCGCGGGCTACTCGCTGATCCTGGATGCGGCACGCAAGACCAACGACCCGGCCCTGTTCCGCCGCGCGGTCGAGATTGCGCTGAGCGCCCGCTCGGGCGAAGCAGCCCTGCAAGGCGCGCGCGCCTGGCGTCAGGCCCACCCGGAATCGCTGGAGGCACACCGCTACCTGCTGCAGATCATGGTGGCGCTCAACCGGCTGGAGGATTCGGTGGAGGTGCTGCGCTCGATGCTGACGCTTTCGCGCGGCGACGATCGCCAGGCGCTGATCGTCTCGCTGCCGCGCCAGTTCAGCCGCGCTGCCGACAAGGCGCTGGCCGCACGCGTGGTCGAGCAGGGCCTGTCGCCGGTGATTTCGGCCGCCGGCCGCGTGGCCTCCACGCCCGCCCATGTGGCGCTGGCGTGGACGGCCGTGGGCCGCACCCGGCTGGCGGCGGGCAGCACCGAAGGCGCCCTGCAGGCGGCGCAGCGCGCCACCGACGCCGACCCCAATGCAGAGGTGCCGGTGCTGCTGGCCCTGGAGCTGTTCGAAGCCCGCCAGCGCGAGGCCGAGCCGCTGGTGCTGCGCCACCTGGACGCGCGCGGCGCACAGGCCCGCACCGACATCCGCATGGCCTATGCCCGTGCGCTGATCGACCTGGACCGCCCGGCCGATGCGGCCACGCAGATCGGCGTGGTGACGGCCGCCAGCCCCGAGCTGCCCGAGCCCTGGCTGATCCAGGGCAGCCTGCAGTTGCAGCAGGCGCGCCCGGCCGAAGCCGAGGCATCGCTCAAGCGCTTTCTGGAGCTCTCCGACGGCCCGGCGCGGGGCAACACGGCGCCGGCCGAAGAGCGCTCTCGCAGCCGCGCGCAGGCCTTTGTGATGCTGGCGCAGATTGCCGAGCAGCGGCGCGACTTTGCCGCAGCCAACGCGTGGCTCGACCGCATCGACAACCCGCAGGACCTGCTGAGCGCGCAGGTGCGCCGCGCGTCCATCCTGGCGCGGCAGGGCCGGCTGGACGACGCGCTGGCGCTGATTGCACGGCTGCCCCAGCGCAGCGAGGCCGAAAGCCGCGCGCGGCTGCTGGCCGAGGTGCAGCTGCTGCGCGACCACGGGCGTGCGGCACAGGCGCACCTGCGGCTGCGCGAGGCGGTGGACCAGCAGCCACGCGACACCGACCTGATGTACGAGCTGGCGATGGCCGCCGAAAAGATCGGCCGCCTTGACGAAATGGAAGACGTGCTGCGAAAGCTGATCGCGATCAAGCCCGACTTCCACCATGCCTACAACGCGCTGGGCTATTCGCTGGCCGATCGCAATGTGCGGCTGCCCGAAGCGCGTGCGCTGATCGTCAAGGCGCTGGAGTTCGTGCCCGGCGACCCCTTCATCACCGACAGCCTGGGCTGGTTGGAATACCGCATGGGCAACCTGCCCGAGGCGGCCCGTCTGCTGGAGCAGGCCTACAAGACGCGGCCCGACGCCGAGATTGCGGCGCACCTGGGCGAGGTGTTGTGGGTGATGGGCTCGCGCGAACGCGCACGGCGCATCTGGCAGGAAGGCCAGCTGCTCAACGCCGAAAACGAGACGCTGCGCGCCACGCTCAAGCGCTTCGGCGTGCGGCCCTGATGCAGCACCCACCGCCGCGGCGTGCAGCGCTGCGTGCGCTGGCCGGTGGCCTGCTTGGCGCCCTTGCCGCCCTTGCCGCGCTCGGCGGCTGCGCCACCCGCCGCCCCGCCGACCCCGCCGCCGGCGGCGCCGAGGGCCCCCGCGACGTCTGGAGCGGGCGTCTGGCGCTGCGTGTGGTGCCTGACGGCAGCGAGCCGCAGTCCTTCAGCGCCGGCTTCGAGTTGCGCGGCAGCGCCCACGCCGGCGAGCTGGCGTTGCGCTCGCCCCTGGGCAGCACGCTGGCGCAGCTGCAGTGGCAGCCCGGCCAGGCGGTGCTGCGCAGCGACCGCGGCGAAGAGCGCCACCCGTCGCTGGAGGCCCTGACCCGATCGCTGACCCAGTCGCTGGCACAGGCGCTGGGCCTGAGCGCACTGGACCCTGCAGGCACCGCTGCCGATGGCCTGCTGCCGCTGGCCGAGCTGTTCGACTGGCTGCGCGGCCCGGGTGCCGGCGCCGCGTCGGCCACCGCTTCATCCGGCTGGCAGCTCGACGAGTCGCGCCGCGCCGAAGGGCGGCTGGCCGCGCGCCGCACGCGCCCTGAGGCCGAGCTGCGGCTGATCCTCGACCGCTGAGCGGCACCGCCGCGCCATCCATCGCGGAGCGCGCCGCAGCGCTGCGTATCATCCCCGCATGAGGGCGCTGTACGACGTGCCGGCACCGGCCAAGCTCAACCTGTTCCTGCACATCACCGGGCGCAGGCCCGACGGCTACCACCTGCTGCAGTCGGCCTTCATGCTGATCGACTGGTGCGACACGCTGCACTTCGAGCGCCGCGACGGCGGCCACCTGTCGCGCGAAGACCTTGTCACCCCCCTGCCCGCCGACGACCTGGTGCTGCGGGCCGCGCGCGCCCTGCAGCAGGCCAGCGGCACCACGCTGGGGGCGCACATCGGCATCGAAAAGCGGGTGCCGGCGCAGGCCGGCATGGGCGGGGGCTCGTCGGACGCCGCCTCGTGCCTGCTGGCGCTCAACCGCCTGTGGGGACTGAACTGGCCGCGCGAGCGGCTGGCCGCCCTGGCGCTGCCGCTGGGCGCCGACGTGCCGTTTTTCCTGTTCGGGCGCAACGCCTGGGCCGAGGGGGTGGGCGAGCGGCTGACCCCCCTGACGCTGCCGGCCGGCCGGTTCGTGGTGGTCAAGCCGCCGGCGGGCCTGGAGACGGCGCGCATCTTCAGTGACCCGGCGCTGGAGCGCAACACCGAAGCTGCTACAATCTCGGGCTTTGCTGCAAACCCGTGGGGGGCGCTTGGTGGCTTCGGCCGCAACGACCTGCAGCCGGTGGCACAGAGGCTGTGCCCCGAGGTGGCGCAAGTGCTGCGCTGGCTCGAGATGCAGGGGCTTCACGGCCGCATGACCGGTTCAGGCAGTGCGTGCTTTGCACCCGCACCCACGCACGCTGCAGGCCCCGGCGCCCTGGCGCCCGCGCCCGACGGCTGGCAAGTGCGGATTTGTGCAAACTTGGATGTCCATCCCCTGTGGGGCTGGGCTTCCAGCGACGGTTCATCGGTGGCTGGCTGATTTCAGCCGGTCTCCTGTGTAGGGGAGTCGCCAAGTTGGTTAAGGCACCGGATTTTGATTCCGGCATGCGAGGGTTCGAGTCCTTCCTCCCCTGCCAAAAGCCTGCACTCCTGCGGCCCGTCCGCAGGGAGGCGGGTCACGGGTAGCAGTCCAGTCCATCCAGTTCAGCGATCCGTCGGGATGCACATGCAGGCCAACTCGAACTCCGACTTCATGGTTTTCACCGGCAACGCCAACCCGGCGCTGGCGGCGGAGATCGCATCGCACCTGGGCATTTCGCTGGGCAGCGCCACCGTGGGCCGTTTCTCCGACGGCGAGGTCACGGTCGAGGTGAACCAGAACGTGCGCGCCCGCGACGTGTTCGTGGTGCAGTCCACCTGCGCGCCGACCAACGAAAACCTGATGGAACTGCTGATCATGGTCGATGCGCTCAAGCGCGCCTCGGCCGAACGCATCAGCGCCGTCATCCCCTACTTCGGCTACGCCCGGCAAGACCGCCGCCCGCGCTCCACGCGCGTGCCGATCTCGGCCAAGGTGGTGGCCAACCTGCTGCAGACGGTGGGCGTGGCGCGCGTGCTCACGATGGACCTGCACGCCGACCAGATCCAGGGCTTCTTCGACATCCCGGTGGACAACATCTACGCCTCGCCGGTGCTGCTGGGCGACCTGCGCGCGAAGAACTACGACGACCTGATCGTGGTGTCGCCCGACGTCGGCGGCGTGGTGCGCGCCCGTGCGCTGGCCAAGCAGCTTGGCTGCGACCTGGCCATCATCGACAAGCGCCGCCCCAAGGCCAATGTGTCAGAGGTGATGCACGTCATCGGTGAGATCGAGGGCCGCAACTGCGTGATCATGGACGACATGATCGACACCGCCGGCACCCTGGTGAAGGCCGCCGAGGTGCTGAAGGAGCGCGGCGCGAAGAAGGTGTACGCCTACTGCACGCACCCGATCTTCTCGGGCCCGGCGCTCGAGCGCATTTCCAAGGGCACCGCTCTCGATGAGGTGGTGGTGACCAACACGATTCCCCTGAGCGATGGCGCACGGGGCTGCAGCAAGATCCGGCAGCTGTCGGTGGCGCCGCTGATCGCAGAGACGATCCAGCGCATCGCCCGCGGCGAGTCGGTGATGAGTCTGTTCTCGGACCAGGAGAACCTGTTCTGAGACTGAAGCGGGCAGGCACGGTGCCTGCCCATTTGAAACGCCCGCTTCACACTGGTCGCGGTGGTGGCGGGATCCAACCGGAGAGAAACCATGAAATTCGTCGCTTTTGAGCGCGCCAAGCAGGGAACGGGTGCGAGCCGCCGTCTGCGCAACACCGGCAAGACGCCGGGCATCGTCTACGGTGGCGAGGGCCAGCCCCAGCTGATCGAGCTCGATCACAACGCGCTGTGGCACGCCCTGAAGAAGGAAGCCTTCCACTCGTCCATCCTCGAGATGGAACTGGCCGGCAAGTCCAGCCAGGTGCTGCTGCGCGATGTGCAGTACCACCCGTTCAAGCCGCTGGTGCAGCACGTGGACTTCCAGCGCGTGGATGCCAAGACCAAGCTGCACATGAAGGTGCCGCTGCACTACGTGAAGGCCGAAGAGTCGCAAGCGGTCAAGTTCGACGGGTGCGTGGTGAACCACGTGCTGTCTGAACTCGACGTGACCTGCCTGCCGGCCGACCTGCCCGAGTTCATCGAGGTGGACCTGTCGAGCCTGAAGAAGGGCGTGTCGCTGCACCTGAGCGACATCACCCTGCCCAAGGGCGTGGCCGCCGTCACCCACGGCAAGGGCAACCCGGTGCTGGTGTCGGTGGTGGCCATCGGCGGCGCCGAAGAGCCGGCCCCCGCTGCTGCACCCGCCGCCGCTGCAGCGCCGGCCGCCGCAGCGCCCGCACCCGCTGCCAAGCCGGCCAAGAAGTAAGCCAGCCGGCCGCAGCGAAGAAGCCCGCCACCGGCGGGCTTTTTTGTGCCTGCGTGCGCCGATAATCGGGCGCGATGATCAAGCTCTTCGTCGGCCTGGGCAACCCGGGCACCGAATACGAGGCCACCCGCCACAACGCCGGCTTCTGGTGGATGGACGCCCTCGCGCGCGAGTGCAAGGCGCATCTGGTGGCCGAGCGCAGCTACCACGGGCTGGTGGCGCGGGTGTCGCAGCACGGCCAGACCTTCTGGCTGCTCGAGCCGCAGACCTTCATGAACCTGTCGGGCAAGTCGGTGGCGGCGCTGGCGCGCTTCTACAAGATTGCGCCGCAAGAGATTCTGGTGGTGCACGACGAGCTGGACGTGGTGCCGGGGCAGGCCAAGCTCAAGCTCGGCGGCGGGCATGCCGGCCACAACGGCCTGCGCGACATCCATGCGCAGCTGGGCACCGGCGACTACTGGCGGCTTCGCATCGGCATCGGCCACCCGGGCGTGAAGTCCGAGGTGGCCAACTGGGTGCTGAAGAAGCCGGCGCCCGAGCAGCGCACCGCCATTGAAGAGTGCGTCACGCGCACCCTGAAGGCGGTGCCGGCGATGCTGGCCGGCGAGATGGACAAGGCCACGCTGCTGGTGCACACGCACAAGCCGCCGCGGCCCAAGCCACAACGGCCGGACGCCGTCGCGGGCACACCCGAGGTAGCGCAGGCACCGCAGAGTGCCGCCGCCAAGGAGTGAAGATGACACAGGGAGGAGACCCATGGCGAACCACTTTTCTGCAGCGGCCTGCGCGGCGGCGCTGGCCTGCGCGGCGCTGAGCACGCTGGCCCCCGAACCGGCGCAGGCACAAGCACCGTCACAAGCACCGTCACAAAGCGCGGGCGGCAAGTCCACCGTCTACCGCTGCGGCAGCACCTACAGCCAGGTGCCGTGTGCCGATGCCGCCACGCCGGCGCGCGCGGTGGATGTGGACGACCCGCGCAGCCCCGAGCAGGTGCAGGCGGCACGCGAGGCAGCGCGGCGTGATGCCGAGGCCGCCCGCGGCCTGCAGACCGAGCGCGAGAAGCGCGAGCGTGAAGAGCGCGAGGCCCGCGAAAAGCGCGACCGCGCCAACGCCAAGGCGCAGGCAGAAGCCGCTGCTCAGGCGCGTGCGGCCGAGCGTGCCGCGATCGCCGAGCAGCAGCGCCGGGAGCGCGAGATGATCGTGCTGCCGCGCAAGCCGCCCACCGGCGTGCAGAACGACGCCACCAAGCCACCCGCGCCGGGCGCCTCGCGGCCGTTCACCGCGGTCAGCCCGCCGCCGGCGCGTCCGGGGGCGGCACCGGCGCAGCCGCAGCGGTAAGCCGCAGGTACTTCTGCATCAGCGTTTCGCGGGTCTCGACCCGCTGCGGGTTCACCGGAATGCAGGCCACCGGGCAGACCTGCACGCACTGCGGCTCGTCGAAATGGCCCACGCACTCGGTGCACTTGTCGGGGTCGATTTCGTAGATCACCTCGCCCAGGTAGATCGCCTGGTTGGGGCATTCGGGTTCACAGACGTCGCAATTGATGCACTCGTCGGTGATCATCAGGGCCATGGCGCTCGGGGGGTGTGGTTGCTTCTGGCATTATCCGCCGCGCGATGGGCCTGTTTCTCCTCAAGCGCTTCATCACCCTGATCGCGACGCTGGCCGGTGCGTCGGTGGTGGTCTTCCTGGTGCTGGAAATCCTGCCGGGCAACGCCGCGCAATTGCTGATGGGCCCCGACGCCGCGCCCGAGGCGGTGCAGGCGCTCACCACCAAGCTGGGGCTCGACCGCCCGGCCACCGAGCGCTACTTCGACTGGATGGGCGGGCTGCTGCGCGGCGAACTCGGACTGAGCTACGCCTACAGCACGCCGGTGTCTGAACTGGTGATGGAGCGGCTGGAGGTGACGGTGCCGCTGGCGCTGATGGCGATGGCACTGACCGCGGTCATCGCGATCGGTGCAGGCGTGTACGCCGCCTCGCGCCACAACCGGCTGGGCGATGTGGGCGTGATGGGCCTGACGCAGCTGGGCATCGCCATCCCGAACTTCTGGTTCGCCATCCTGCTGATCCTGCTGTTCTCGGTGCACCTGAAGTGGTTTGCCGCGGGCGGCTTTCCGGGCTGGGAAGACGGCGCGTGGCCAGCCCTGCAGTCGCTGATGCTGCCGGCGCTGTCACTCGCCGTGGTGCAGTCGGCGATTCTTGCGCGCTTCACCCGCTCGTCGGTTCTGGAGGTGCTGCGCGAGGACTTTGTGCGCACCGCGCGCGCCAAGGGCCTGTCGCAGCGCGCCGCCCTGTGGAAGCATGTGCTGCGCAATGCGCTCATCCCGGTGGTGACGGTGATGGGCATGCAGTTTGCCGAGCTGCTGGCCGGCACCATCGTGGTGGAGAACGTGTTCTACCTGCCGGGGCTGGGGCGGCTGATCTTCCAGTCGATTGCCAACCGCGACCTGATCGTGGTGCGCAACTGCGTGATGCTGCTGGCAGCGATGGTGGTCATCGTCAACTTTGTGGTGGATGTGCTGTACGCGGTGATCGACCCGCGGGTGAAGGCGCACCGGCTATGACTTTCAAGCGCCGCGCGCTGCGCCACCCGAGCTTTGCGATCGGGGCTGCGCTGACGCTGCTGCTGCTGGTGGCTGCGGCGCTGTCGTTCGTGTGGACGCCGCATTCGCCCTACGAGATGAACATGTCGCAGCGGCTGCAGGCACCGGATGGCGTGCACTGGCTGGGCACCGACGCCTTCGGCCGCGACGTCGCATCGCTGCTGCTGGTGGGCGCGCGCGCGTCCATTGTGGTGGGCGTGATTGCGGTGAGCATCGGCCTCTTGGCTGGGGCGGCGCTGGGCCTGCTGGCCTCGGCGCGGCGCGGCTGGACCGAAGAGGCGATCATGCGGCTGTCGGACTTCAGCTTTGCCTTTCCGGCCATCCTGTCGGCCATCATGATGACGGCGGTGTTCGGCCCGGGCATCGTCAACGCGATCATCGCGATCGGTATCTACAACATCCCCACCTTCGCGCGGCTCACGCGCGCGGCGGCCAACGCCATCTGGGCGCGCGAGTATGTGCTGGCGGCGCAGGCCTGCGGCAAGGGCAAGCTTGCCATCACGCTCGAGCATGTGCTGCCCAACATCGCCTCGGTGCTGATCGTGCAGGCCACCATCCGCTTTGCGGTGGCCATCCTGGCCGAAGCAGCGTTGTCTTATCTGGGTCTGGGCACGCAGCCGCCGCAGCCCTCGTGGGGCCGCATGCTGAGCGAAGCGCAGACGCTGATGTTCCAGGCGCCGCTGCTGGCGGTGTTCCCTGGCGTCGCGATCGCGCTTGCGGTGCTGGGCCTGAATTTGCTGGGCGACGGGCTGCGCGACCTGCTCGACCCGCGCCTGGCGAGGCAGCGATGACGTCAGCCACCACGCCGCTGCTGGAGGTGCGCGACCTGCGCGTGACGCTGCGCACGCCGCGCGGGCCGGC
>JBDLRH010000002.1:0-10512 GCA_039800165.1 Pseudomonadota bacterium | reverse complement strand
ATGGCTGCGGCCGACCTCATCATCGGCTGCGACCCGATCGTGAGCGCCGGCAAGGAAACGGTGCTGCGCATGCGCGAAGGCAGTACCCATGTGGCGCTCAATTCGCACAGCACGCCGACGGCGGCCTTCGTGAAAGACCGCAACTGGCAGAACCCTGCCGAGGCCTGTGCGGCGGACATCGCGAAGACCGTCGGTGCGCAGGGCCTGAGCGCCTTCGATGCCGATGCGGTGTCGGTCAAGATGCTGGGCGACAGCATCTATACCAACCCGATGATGCTGGGCTACGCCTGGCAAAAGGGCTGGATTCCGCTGCAGCGCGCGTCGCTGCTGCGCGCGATCGAGCTCAACGAGGTGCAGGTCGACAACAACAAGGCCGCCTTCGAATGGGGACGCCGTGCTGCGCACGATGCGGCCTCCGTGATGTCGCTGCTGGCGCCGGCGCAGGTGATCGAGTTCAAGCCGCGCGAGACGCTGGACAGCATCGTGCAGCGCCGTGTCGAGTTCCTCACCGGCTATCAGGACGCCGCATACGCCAAGGCGTATGAAGACTTCGTGCGCCGCGTGCAGCAGGCCGAAGCTGGCGCGGCTGCGGGCAAGACGGCGCTGAGCGAGGCGGTGGCGCGCAACCTGTTCAAGCTGATGTCCTACAAGGACGAGTACGAGGTGGCGCGCCTGCACACCGACGCCGCGTTCCTCAAGCGCATCACCGACCTGTTCGAAGGCGACTACAAGGTGCACTACCACCTGGCGCCGCCGCTGCTGGCCAAGCGCAACGCCAAGGGCGAACTGGTCAAGAGCAAGTACGGCCCGGTGATGCTGACGGCCTTCAAGCTGATGGCGAAGCTCAAGGGCCTGCGCGGCACCGCGCTGGACATCTTTGGCCGCACCGAAGAGCGCCGCACCGAGCGTGCGCTGATCGGGGAATACCGCGCCACGGTGGAAGAACTGCTGAAGTCACTGGGTGCGGCCAACCACGCGCAGGCGCTGGCGATTGCCAACCTGCCGGATGGCATCCGCGGCTTCGGCCATGTGAAAGAGCGCAACCTGAAGGCGGTGCGCCTGCAGTGGGATGCGCTGATGGCGGCGTGGCGCGATCCTTCGGCGCCTGTGGTGTCGAGCGCGGCGTCGAAGGCCGCCTGATCCAGCGGGTGCCAGCGCCCGGGCGGCGCGCCGCAAAACAGGCGGTGCCGTTCAGCCGCTGACGGCGCGCGCCGCCGCTGCGTCATCCAGCACGATGGGCTGGCCGTGCGGTGTGCGGTCGGCGGCGTCTTCCCACGCGTGCTCCAGCGCGTGGATCTGCTCCGGGGTGCCCAGCCCGCGCTCGATGACGAGCTGCTCCAGCGCGTCGAGCCAGTGCCGGTAGTAGGTGCTGCCGTCGTCGGCATCGCCCGCAGCCTGCGCCGCGCGAATCTGCGCGGTGAGGGCTGCAGCCCACTCGGGCCAGGTGAACACGCCGCGCTGGTGCAGCAGCACCGTCATCGCAAAGGCCTGGGCCTGCCAGGGCTCGGCGAAGGGTGAGCCTTGTGCGTCACTGGCGGTGGACGGTGGCAGCGGCAGGCCGCCCGCGCAGGCAGCGCTGATCTGCGCCAGCGTCAGTCGCGCCGAGTCGCCCTCTGTCATGCGCGCCCTGCCCGCTCCAGGTAAGGCTCCCACGCGTCCACGCTCACGCTCACCGTCGGGTCGGCTTGCGGCCCCCACAACTCGCGCGCATCGAAGCGCACGCTGTAGAGCCAGTGGCCTTCGTCGGCGGCCGGCACGGTGGCGTGGGTGTCGGGGTAGACGTGCACGCCGTGCACGATCTCGATGGTGCCCACATGCCCGCGCACATAGCGCGGCAGCCGGGTGTGGCCGGCGGGCTGCATGTTGCACAGGCGCACGCGGTCGCCCACCGCGAACGCAGCGGGGCGGGTGACGGGCCGGTCGGCCGGCGTGCCGCGTGCCAGCGCCGCGTCCACCCGGTCGCGGGTGAGCGGGCGGATGTGGGCCGCAGGGGCGTTAAGCGCTTCACCGCGCGCCAGCTCATCCGCGCTGACCATCCCGCGCGCCAGCATCAGCCGCTCCAGGGCGCGAATCCAGATTTCGTAGTAGCTGCTGTTGAGGTACTCGCGCGGCGGCAGCGACTCGCGTGCCGAGCGGCTCTGGTCGATGTTCCACTGCCCGGTGGCGCCCACAGCCACGGTGAGCGCCATCGCGCGTGCTTCCCACGGCGCGTGAAACAGCGGCTCGTTCGCTTCAAGCTGCACCGGGCCGTAGTGCTGCATGCCGCCCATGTCATGCAGGCCGTTCATCGGGCTGCCTCCGCGTACGGGCCGTTCATCGGACGGCCTCCAGCACCCCGGTACCGATCATGGAATCGCGGGTGACGATTTCCGCCAGCCGCTCCGCGCTCCAGCCCTCGGTGCCGGCCGGGCGCATTGGCAGCACCAGGTAGCGCACCTCGGCGGTGGAGTCCCACACCTTGATCTGCGTGTCGGCCGGCAGCGTCACGCCAAAGTCGGCCAGCACGCCGCGCGGGTCGAGCACCGCACGCGAGCGGTAGGGCGCGCTCTTGTACCAGACCGGCGGCAGGCCGAGCACCGGCCACGGGTAGCAGCTGCACAGGGTGCACACCACCATGTGGTGCAGCCCGGGGGTGTTCTCCAGCACCACCATGTGCTCGCCCTGGCGGCCGCTGTAGCCCATCGAGGCGATGGCGGCGGTGGCGTCCTTGAGCAGCCAGGTGCGGAATTCGGCATCGGTCCAGGCGCGGGCCACCACCCGGGCGCCGTTGTGCGGCCCCACCTCGCGTTCGTAGGTCTCGACGATGCGGTCCAGCGCGGCCGGCTCGACATAGCCTTTGCGGGTCAGCAGGCTTTCAAGGGCGCGCACCCGCAGGTCCATGTCCCCGAGGTGGCTGTGATCGTGGTCGTGGGCGGCCGTCATCCTGACTCCAAGGAGGGGTTCGCTGCGTAAGGAGCCCAGTGTAGGCCCCCGCGCATACAATTTCAGGCTCTTCGCGCAACGCCCCGGGCCGCAGGGTCCGGCACGGCGCTGCGCGGCTGTGTTCAGACCTACATCGATGGGGATACCCGTGTTGTTCATTACCTCTGCCCATGCCCAGACCGCACCGGCGCCCGCGCCGACCGCCAGCTTCAGCGATTCCCTGATGGGCATGCTGCCGCTGCTGCTGATGTTCGTCGTGCTCTGGTTCGTGATGATCCGTCCGCAGATGAAGCGCCAAAAGGAGCACAAGGCCATGATCGAGGCCCTGGCCAAGGGCGACGAAGTGGCCACCGCCGGCGGCCTGCTGGGCAAGGTCAGCAAGCTCGGCGACACCCACATCGGCGTGGAACTCGCCGAGGGTGTGGAAGTGCAGATGCAGCGCAGTGCGGTGGTGCAGGTGCTGCCCAAGGGCACCATCAAGTAAGGCCAGCCGACCGTGAACCGCTACCCGTTGTGGAAGTACGCCATCCTTGTGGTGGCGGTGCTGATCGGCTTTCTGTACACCCTGCCCAACTTCTTCGGCGAGGCGCCTGCGGTGCAGGTCTCGCCGGGCAAGGCCATGGTCAAGGTCGACCTGGCGGTGCAGGGCCGGGTGGAAGAGGCGCTCAAGGCCGCAGGCGTTGCCCACCAGGGCCTGACGCTGGACGGCACCTCGGTGAAGGTGCGGCTGGACTCCACCGACACCCAGCTCAAGGCCAAGGACGCGATCCAGAAGGCGCTGATCCCCGATCCGGGCGACCCGGGCTATGTGGTGGCGCTGAACCTGCTGTCGCGCTCGCCCGAGTGGCTGCGCGCGATCCACGCCGCGCCGATGTACCTGGGACTGGACCTGCGCGGCGGCGTGCACTTCATGCTGCAGGTGGACATGCAGGCGGCGCTGACCAAGCGCGCCGAGGGCCTGACCAGCGACCTGCGCTTTGCGCTGCGCGAAAAGAACATCCGCCACGGCGGCATCACCCGCAACGGGCAGACGGTGGAGATCCGCTTTCGCGAGCAGCCGGTGCTCGAGCAGGCGCGCCGCCTGATGGCCGAGCAGTTCCCCGACCTGCAGGCCAACGAGTCGCAGGACGGCACCGACTGGAAGATCACGGCCACCATCAAGCCCGAAGCCGCGCGCAAGGTGCAGGAGCAGGCGCTCAAGCAGAACATCGTGACGCTGCACAACCGCATCAACGAGCTCGGCGTGGCCGAGCCGGTGATCCAGCAGCAGGGGCTGGACCGCATCGTGGTGCAGCTGCCCGGCGTGCAGGACACCGCCAAGGCCAAGGACATCCTGGGCCGCACCGCCACGCTGGAGATGCGCCTGGTGGACGACAGCGCCGAGGCGATGGCCGCGGCCACCGGCTCGGGCCCGGTGCCGTTTGGCACCGAGCGCTACTTCGAGCGCACGGGCCAGGCGGTGATCGTCAAGAAGCAGGTCATCCTGACCGGCGAGAGCCTGACCGATGCGCAGCCCGGCTTTGATTCGCAGACGCAGCAGCCCAAGGTGGACCTGACGGTGGACGCCAAGGGCGGCCGCATCATGAAGGAGACCAGCCGCGAGAACATCAAGAAGCGCATGGCCATCCTGCTGTTCGAGAAGGGCAAGGGCGAGGTGCTGACCGCGCCTGTCATCCAGAGCGAACTGGGCAACCGCTTCCAGATCTCTGGCTCGATGAGCACGGTCGAGGCAAACGACCTGGCGCTGCTGCTGCGCGCCGGCTCGCTGGCCGCGCCGATGGAGATCATCGAGGAGCGCACCATCGGCCCGAGCCTGGGTGCGGAGAACATCGCCAAGGGCTTCAACAGCGTGATCTGGGGCTTTGTGGTGATCGTCGCCTTCATGGGCATCTACTACATGCTGTTCGGCCTGATCTCGGGCATTGCGCTGGCGGTCAACCTGCTGCTGCTGGTGGCGGTGCTGTCGATGCTGCAGGCCACGCTGACCCTGCCCGGCATGGCCGCGATGGCACTGGCGCTTGGCATGGCGATCGACTCCAACGTGCTGATCAACGAACGCGTGCGCGAGGAATTACGCAACGGCGCGGCGCCGCAGGCGGCCATCCACGCCGGCTACGACCGCGCCTGGGCGACCATCCTCGACTCCAACATCACCACGCTGATTGCCGGCGTGGCGTTGCTGGCCTTCGGCTCGGGGCCGGTGCGCGGCTTTGCGGTGGTGCACTGCATCGGCATCCTGACCAGCATGTTCTCGGCGGTGTTTTTCTCGCGCGGGCTGGTCAATTTCTGGTACGGTCGTCAGAAGAAACTCAAAAGCGTGTCGATCGGCACGGTGTGGCGGCCCGAGAGCGCTGCCGCGCGCGTGGACTGAGCACAGGGGGAGAGGGCATGGAATTCTTCAAGATCCGGCGCGACATTCCGTTCATGCGGCATGCGCTGGTGTTCAACATCATCAGCTTTGTCACGTTCGCGCTGGCGGTGTTCTTCCTGTTCAGCCGCGGCCTGCACCTGTCGGTGGAATTCACCGGCGGCACGCTGATGGAGGTGAGCTACAGCCAGCCCGCCAACATCGAGAAGGTGCGCGCCGCCGTCGGCAAGCTCGGCTTCACCGAGGTGCAGGTGCAGAACTTCGGCACCGCGCGCGACGTGATGATCCGCCTGCCGGCGCAAAAGGGCGTGAGCTCGGCGCAGCAAAGCGAGAAGGTCATGGCCGCGCTGAAGACCGACGACCCTGGCGTGACGCTGCGGCGCACCGAGTTTGTCGGCCCTCAGGTGGGCGAGGAGCTCGCCGCCGACGGCCTGAAGGCGCTGGGCATGGTGGTGGTGGGCATCATGATCTACCTCGCCTTCCGCTTCGAATGGAAGTTTGCGGTGGCGGCCATCATTGCCAACCTGCACGACGTGATCATCATCCTCGGCTTCTTCGCCTTCTTCCAGTGGGAGTTCTCGCTGGCGGTACTGGCCGCGGTGCTGGCGGTGCTGGGCTATTCGGTCAACGAGTCGGTGGTGATCTTCGACCGCATGCGCGAGAACTTCCGCCGCTACCGCAAGATGAACACGGTGGAGATCATCGACAACGCGATCACCTCCACCATCAGCCGCACCATCATCACCCACGGCTCGACGCAGATCATGGTGCTGTCGATGCTGCTGTTCGGTGGCCCCACGCTGTTCTACTTTGCGCTGGCGCTGACCATCGGCATCTGCTTTGGCATCTATTCGTCGGTGTTCGTGGCCGCAGCCATCGCGATGTGGCTGGGCATCAAGCGCGAAGACCTGGTCAAGGGGCCGGTGCGCAAGGAAGGCGACCCCAACGATCCGAATGCGGGGGCCGTCGTCTGAGTCGCTGCCATGGCCAAGGCTGCACCCGCATCGCCCGCACCGCAGCCCGCGGTGGCCAAGCGCGTGCGCGAATTCTTCGTGCAGGAGTGCAGCGCGCTCCTGCCACCGCTGACTGAGGCGATCGAGAAGCGGCTGGTCGAACTGACCGACGCCGCCATGACCACCACCGACATGCAGGTCCGGCGTGACCTGCTGATGGCGTTCGGCAAGGCCGGCCCGGCGTGGTCCAAGGCAGTGGCCGCAGCCTGGAAGCGATCGCTGGTGCCGCCCACCGCCACCGCGCAGATCCGCCTGGACGCGATGGACCTGTCGCTGCTCGACGATTCGGTGGTCGAGAAAAAGATCGTCAGCTCGCGCCTGGCGCAGGCGGTGCTGGAGCGCGTGTCGTGGGACCTTGGCGAACTGCGCCGGCGCATGGAGGCGGTCGAGAGCACCAGCGAGCAGTCTGAATGGGATGTGATGCGGCCCGAGGTGGTCACGCGCCACATGGTCGAGCAGTGGATGCATGCGGGCCTGACGCTGGACAACTGGGCGATGCTTGGTGACGTGATCCAGCAGCAGACGCTGGCGCACCTGACCGAGGTCTACAAGTCGGTGAACGCGCTGCTGGCCGACATGGGCGTGCTGCCCGATCTGGAAGGCGGCGGCGGCCGAGTGCGTCGTGCCGCCGACGCGGGCCGCGCGAGCGCGCCAGGTGCGTCGGCCGCGCCGGTGGCGCCGTCGCAGCCCGCATCATTGGCCGGTGGCGATGTGGGCGGTGCGGGCGGCGGCGCGGCAGGCCAGGCAGGCGGACACACCGGCGGATATGCAGGCGGATATGCAGGTGCATATGCAGGCAGCCCGCAATCCAGTGGCGGTGGCATGAGTGGTGGCGGTGCAGCGGCGTCTGCCGGCTACCCCGGCAGCGCAGCCGGTGCGCAAGACACGCCGCTGGGTCGCGCGCGCAACGCGGCGGTGGCGGTGGTCGGCCAGTTGCGCCGGGTGCTGACCGACCGCGTGCCGGGCTACGACCCGTCGCGCCCGGTGGCGGTCGCGCCGCAGGTCAGCCAGCTGATGACCGAGCGCATGCCCACGCGGGCGGCAGGCATCGGCGAAGTGGACATCGACGTCGGCTCGGTCGATGACGCCACGCGGGTGGTGCGCGAGCGCACCCGCGAGCTCAAGGACCAGGCCGGCAGCGAGGCCGAGAAGGCCACCATCGAGATCGTGGCGCTGATGTTCCAGAGCATCCTGGCCGAGGAGCGCATCTCGCCGGCGGTGCGGGTGTGGTTTGCGCGGCTGCAGATGCCGGTGCTGCGCGTGGCGATGGCCGAGCCCGAATTTTTCGGCACGCTGCAGCATCCGGCGCGCCAGCTGATCGACCGCATGGGCGCCTGCGTGCTCGGCTTCGAGGGCGGCGGCGTGACCGCCACCGCACTGGAGGGCGAGATCCGCCGCATGGTGCAGATGATCGAGCAGTACCCCGAGACCGGCCGGCGCGTGTTCCGGCTCGCGTTTGACGAGTTCCAGCGCTTCCTGGCGAAGTTCCTGACCGAGCGCGACGAAACGCGGCGCGCAGTCAGCGTGGCGCAGCAGGTCGAGCAGAAGGAAACGCTGTCGGTGCAGTACACCATCGAGATGCGCAACCTGCTCAAGGACATTCCGGTGCATGACCAGGTGCGCGACTTCCTGTTCAAGATCTGGACCGACGTGATGGCGGTGGCCGCCGTCAAGCAGGGCGCGCAGCACCCCGACACCCTCACGCTCAAGGCCGCGGCGGCCGACCTGGTGTGGGCGGCCAGCGCCAAGCCCAACCGCGAAGACCGCGCCCGCGTGATCCGCGACCTGCCCGAGCTGCTGCAGCGGCTGCGCCAGGGCATGAGCCTGCTGGGCCTGTCGCCCGACGCGCAGGACGAGCGCCTGAAAACGCTGGGGGCGATCCTGGCGCAGGCCTTCCGCTCGCAGACCAAGTCGATCGCGCAGGCCGACATCGACGCGCTGGGCAAGCGGCTGGCCAACCTCGAAGACTTCGTCACCGACGACATGGCCGGCGACCTGGCGCTGGACGCGCACAGCCTCGAGCTGATGCTGGGCATGGACGCATCGGCCATCGAACTGGTGCCCGATGGCGATGTGCAGCCGTCGGCGGCGATGCTGGGCTGGGCGCGCGAGCTCGAGCTCGGCCACTGGTTTCGCCTGGACCACAACGGCCAGGTGCGCCAGGTGCAGTACGCCTGGAGCAGCGCACGCAAGCAGCTGCACCTGTTCGCTGCAGCCGACGGCCACAGCGTGCTGGTGCAGCACCGGCGCCTGGCGGCCTATCTGCAGGCGGGCCTGATCGTGCCGGCCGAGCAGGAGTCGCTGACCACGCGTGCCACGCGCGATGCGCTGGCCAAGCTCGAGGCCAACCCCGAGCGGCTGCTCGCCTGAAGCTTCATTCCTGCATGGGGGTGCGCGCGGCCCGCAGCCGCGTCAGCGGTGCATCAATGCGGCACGCGGTCGTGCGTGTCGTCGCACAGTTCGTCGAGCACCAGCGCGTCGGGCTCTTCGCCAAAGCTCCAGTACACCATCATCACGATGATCTTGAGCTCGTCGATGGCCACCGGGTCGCCGGGCGCAGCCATCGCGCGGTCGATCACGATCTCGCGCATTGGTGCGGGCAGCACGCCTGCGCTGTCAAGAAAGCTGATGAAGCTCAGCGCCTGGGCGCCCAGGTGCTGCTGCTCGGCGCTGGTGTACACGCGCAGGCTCAGCGATGAAGGGGCCAGGGGCAGCAGGCTGGCATCGTGCTGTGCGTCCTGCGCGCTGCGGGCCGCGAAGTTCAGCCCGTTGAGCCAGACCAGCGCTTCGCGGATCTGGTCGCTGTCAAAGCCCGCCGAGCTGAGCTTGCGCTCCAGGTGCTCGAGTTCGGGGCATGCATCGCCGCGCCAGTAGTTTTCATACACGTAGACGAGCACTTCGAACATGAGCTCATTCTGGCACAGGCCTGTGGCCGCCGTCTTGCGCGGGCCTCTGCCGCGCGGCCGCGCCCCAAGCGCGCGTTTCTGGCTTGCATCGGTCGCAGGTCACAGCCGCTGAAACCGGCCGCCCGGCATGCGCGCAACCAGCCCGTCGAGCTCCAGCGCCATCAGCTGTGCCTGCAGTGCTGCGGCATCCAGGCCGCTGCGCTCGACCAAAGCATCCAGCCCCACCGGCTCATGGCCCAATGCCTGCAGCAGCGGGGCGAGGCTGTCGTTGCCCTGGCCAGAGCCCGGCCGCGAACGGGGGCCCGCAGCGGCGCCAGCGGCCTCGCTGGCGGCAAGCCACGGTGCCGCCGCAAGCCCGAGCTCATCGAGCACATCCTGCACGCTGTCCACCAGCCGCGCGCCCTGCTTGATCAGCGCATGGCAACCACGCGACTGCGGCGAATGGATCGAGCCGGGGATGGCCAGCACATCTCGCCCCTGCTCCAGTGCCAGCCGCGCGGTGATGAGCGAGCCCGAGGCGAGCGCGGCCTCAACCACCAGCGTGGCGCGCGACAACCCGGCGATCAGCCGGTTGCGGCGCGGAAAGTTCGGCGCCAGCGGCGGCGTGCCGATCGGGTATTCGCTGACCAGCACCCCGTGTGCTGCGATGCGGCGCGCCAGTGCCAGATGCCGCTTCGGGTAGACGCGGTCGAGCCCCGTGCCGACGACCGCCACTGTGGGCAGGGGGTGGCCCGGGGCGTGGGCGCCGCTGCTGCCGCTGCTTGCGCCGCTCATGGCCTCCAGCGCACCCTCGTGGGCCGCGCCGTCAATGCCTGCGGCCAGCCCCGAGACGATGGTGGCGCCCGCGGCCGACAGGGCCAGTGCGAACTGGCGTGCGTTCAGCAGCCCCTGCGGCGTCGGATTGCGGCTGCCCACCACGGCCAGCCCCGGCGTGGACCCGCTCGCCAGCGCGGCGCGCGCAGCGGGCGGGCCTTGCAGGTACAGCAGCACCGGTGGATCGTCGGCCTGCAGCAGTGCCGACGGATAGCCTGCATCGCCCAGCGTGACCACCGCACGCTGCTGCGCGTCATCGGCCAGCCACGCCAGCGTGGCATCGAGCTGCTGCTGCAGGTTGTCAACGGGACGGGCCAGTGCCCGCGCGGCTGCAGGGCCAGCCGCCGCCTGCCACGCATCGGTGGTGGCGCGAAAGATCGCCTCGGGTGGACCGAACGTCGCCAGCAGCTTGCGCGCAGCCGTCGGGCCCACCCCGTCGGCCAGGGTCAGCCGAAGCCAGCCGTGCAGTTCCTCCGGTGCCACGCAGGCG
>JBDLRH010000001.1:0-23262 GCA_039800165.1 Pseudomonadota bacterium | reverse complement strand
GTGACGGGTCGATCGAGATGACCGCGATGCGCAGCGCGTCGTTCTGGTCCAGCCGGATGCGGCGGATCAGCTCATCGGTCAGCGAGGACTTGCCCGCACCGCCCGTGCCGGTGATGCCGAGTACCGGCACCTTGCGGGTGGCAGCGTCTTTCTTGATCGCATCCAGCAGTTTGGCGTCTGCATTGCCGTTTTCCAGCGCTGTGATCAGCTGCGCCAGCGCGCGCCAGTTCATCTCGCCATGGCCCTGGATGGCCTTGATGTCTTTCGGCGCATGGCGGGTCAGGTCCTGGTCGCAGCGCATGACCATCTCGCCGATCATTCCCTGCAGGCCCATCTTCTGGCCGTCTTCGGGGCTGTAGATGCGCGTCACGCCGTAGGCCTGCAGCTCGCGGATCTCGGGCGGCACGATCACGCCGCCGCCGCCGCCGAACACCTGGATGTGCGCGCCGCCGCGTGCTTTCAGCAGGTCGACCATGTACTTGAAGTACTCGACATGCCCGCCCTGGTAGGAGCTGATGGCGATGCCCTGCGCGTCTTCCTGCAGCGCGGCCGTCACCACCTCATCGACGCTGCGGTTGTGGCCAAGGTGAATCACTTCCGCACCCATGCCCTGCAGGATGCGCCGCATGATGTTGATGGCCGCGTCGTGCCCGTCGAACAGGCTGGCGGCGGTGACAAAGCGCACCTTGTGCGTGGGACGGTAATTGGCCAGCGCCTTGTACTCTGCGGACAGGTCGGTCATGGGTTCTCCTGAAGACGGGCGAGGATGGCAGGGACGCGCCATCTTGCCAAGTGGAAGCGGCTGCGGCGTGTTGACGTTGACGTAAACGTCAATGGTACCGGATCGGGCAAAAAAAGGGGGACCTTGCGGTCCCCCAGGGGTTTCGTTGGGCGCTTCAGGTCACTTGTAGAGCACCTGCGGCAGCCACAGACCGATTTCCGGGAAGTTGTAGAGCAGCACGATCGCGAAGATCTGGATGCCCATGAACGGAATCATCCCCGCAAAGATCTGGTTGAGCGTGACATGCGGCGGGCTCACCCCCTTCAGGTAGAACGCCGCCATCGCCACCGGCGGGCTCAGGAAGGCGGTCTGCAGGTTCAGCGCCACCAGCAGCCCGAAGAACAGCGGGTCGACGCCGAAGTTGTCCAGCAGCGGGATGAAGATCGGCATGAAGATCACGATGATCTCGGTCCACTCCAGCGGCCAGCCCAGGATGAAGATGATCACCTGGCTCAGGATCAGGAACTCGGTCTTCGACAGGTTGAGCGACATCACCCACTTCTCGACCAGCTCCTGGCCACCCAGCAGCGCGAAGGCTGCCGAGAAGATCGCGCTGCCCACGAACAGCCAGCACACCATGGCGCTGGTCTTGGCCGTGAGGAACACCGACTCCTTGAGCACCGTCATGTTGAACTGCTTGTAGGCCACCGCCAGCAGGAAGCCGCCGAACGCGCCGACGGCTGCCGCCTCGGTGGGCGTGGCCAGGCCGAACACGATCGAGCCCAGCACCGCCAGGATCAGGATCAGCAGCGGGAAGAAGCTTGCCAGCAGCATCTTGAAGACTTCCAGCCGCTGGAAGGTGAGCGCGGCATAAAAGCCGATGAGCGCCAGCGCGCCCACACCCAGCCCGATCCAGAAGTTGCGGCCTGCGGGCTTGCGCGGCGCTTCGGGCGCAGCGGCTGGCGCAGTCGTCTGGGCCGCAGCGGGTGCGCTGGTCTGTGCACCTGCGCCAGCCTCTGCCGCGGGCGCGGCCGCGCTGGCTGCAGGCGCAGCGCCAGGTGGCTCTTGCAGGCCAGACGGTGCAGCGCCTGTTGCCGCTGCCTTCGCGCCCGGGGGCTCTTGCAGTCCGCCGCCCGCACCCGGCGGCTCCTGCAAGCCGCCAGATGGCGCTGCGGTGCCAGGGGGCTCTTGCAGTCCACCCGATGCGGCACCGGGGGGCTCCTGCACGCCGCCGGCAGCACCGGCGGGCTCCTTCAGGCCACCGCTTCCTGGGGGCTCCTGCACGCCGGAGGCACCAGGTGGCTCAGCCAGCCCGCCCGGGGCAGCCGAGCGCTCGGCGGGTGTGCCGGTGGGCTCGGCCAGGCCGCTGCTGGCGGCCTCTTGCGGAGCGGCGTCGGCTTCGGCCGGCGAGGTGGCCACGCGGTACGACAGCAGCGCCACCAGCAGGAACACCAGCGCCGGCAGCAGTGCAATGCCCAGCTGGCGCAGCAGGTGGCTGGCGGGCACATCGGCATTGCGCGAGCCCTTCAGGGCCGACAGCAGGCCGGGCAGTGCGCGCTGCGACACCGTATCGGCAATGCGCTGCGTCATCGGCGGCAGCGGCACGAAGCGCGCTTCGGCCGACAGCGGCGGCGCCATCTCGGGCTTGAGCTTGGCCAGGATGATCACGTACACGATGTACAGGCCAGCGAGCATGATGCCGGGGAAGAACGCGCCGGCGTACAGCTGCACCACCGACACGCCGGCGGTGGCGCCGTAGACGATCAGCAGCACCGACGGCGGGATCAGGATGCCCAGGCAGCCACCGGCGGTGATGGCGCCGGCCGACAGCCGCACGTCGTAGCCGCCCTTGAGCATCTGCGGCAGCGCCAGCAGCCCCATCAGCGTGACCACCGCACCGACGATGCCGGTGGCGGTGGCAAACACCGCGCAGGTGAACAGCGTGGCCACGGCCAGCGAGCCGGGCACGCGCGCCAGCGCGAGGTGCAGGCTGCGGAACAGCTTGTCGATCAGGTTGGCGCGCTCGACCAGGTAGCCCATGAAGACGAACAGCGGAATGGAGATGAGCACGTCATTGCTCATCACCTTGAACGCCGACTGCACCATCAGGTCCAGCGTCTTGGTCACGTTCTCCTCGTAGGCAAGCCAGGTGAACAGCATGCCCATGCCCATCAGCGTGAACGCGGTGGGAAAGCCCAGCATGATCGCCACGACGACAAGGGCCAGCATCATCAGGCCAAGGTGGCCGTTGGTGATCTTGTCGGCCGACAGCAGCATCACCGCGGTGCCCGCGATGATCAGGCCCATGATGACCAGGCCGAACCAGAGTTCCTTCTTGATCTTCACTTGTGGCCTCCTGCGCTGGAAGCCTGCGGCGCCACGTACTTGTCGAGCGCGGCGATGTCTTCGTCCTTCACGTGCACCATCTGCTTGAGCTTGTCGACGTCCACTTCCTCGACGTCCTGCTCGCGCGAGGGCCATGCGCCTTCACGCAGGCACTGGATGCAGCGCACGATCTCGACGATGCCCTGCAGCAGCAGCATCCCGCCGGCCAGCGGGATCACGAACTTGAACGGATACAGCGGCAGCGGCGTGGCCGAGAAGGTCTTCTCGCGGATGGCGAGCGCTTCGTTCGCATAGGTCCAGCCGGCCCAGGTCAGCGCAACGATGCCGGGCAGGAAGAACAGGATGTAGAGCACCAGGTCGATGGTGGCCTGGGTACGCGGCTCGAAGAAGCCGTAGAGCACGTCGCCGCGCACATGGCCGTTCTTGCTGAGCGTGTAGGCGCCGGCCATCATGAAGACGGTGCCGTACATCATGATCTGCACATTCAGTGCCCAGTCGTGCGGCTCGTTGAGCACGTAGCGGAAGAAGACCTCGGCAGTGATCTGCAGGGTCAGCAAGACGATGAGCCACGAGAAGGCCTGGCCCAGCCAGGTCGACAAGCGGTCCACCGCCAACAGAAGGCGTTGCATGTAAGGACGGTTCCGGAGTTCAGGTGAAGGTTTGTAAAGACTGCTCTCGCCAAAAACGCAAGGCCACCGGCCTTTCGGAACCGGTGGCCTGCGGCGAGCGGCAGGGGGCTCAGCTCTTCTTCGGCGCGGCGCCTGCGGCCGGGCGGCGGAAGTAGTGGTTCCAGGCCATCTTCATGTCCACCGTGTAGTCGTTCTGCCATGCACCGGCACGCTCTGCGAAGGCGCGCTGCGAATCCAGCACCTTCTTGAAGAGCGGGTTCTCTGCAGCCTTCTTGGCCACCACCTTGTCGTAGGCAACCAGCTGCTCGCGCAGGATCGAATCGGGCGTCTTGAAGAACTTGATGCCAGCCTTCTTGAGCTCGATGTAGTCCTTGGAGTTGCGGTCCACCATCTTCCAGCTCATCTCGGCGCTGCTGGCCTCGACGGCCACGTCGATGATGGCGCGCAGCTCGGCGGGCAGTTCGCGGTACTTCGGGCCGTTGAACATGATCTCGAACTGCTCGCTGCTCTGGTGGAAGCTTTGCAGCATGCAGTTCTTGACCACGTCGGGGAAGCCGAGGATGCGGTCAGAAGTGGCGTTGTTGAACTCGGCGCCGTCGATCAGGCCGCGGTCCAGCGCGGGAACGATCTCGCCGCCGGGCAGCGGGTTCACCGCAGCGCCCATGTCGGTGAACACGTCCACCGCAATGCCCACGGTACGGAACTTCACGCCCTTGAGGTCGGCCGACTTGGCAATCGGCTTCTTGAACCAGCCCAGCGGCTGGGTGGGCATCGGGCCGTAGACGAAGGACTTCACGTCCACGTTCACGCTCTTGTACACCTCTTGCAGCAGGGCCTCGCCGCCGCCGTACTTGTGCCAGGCCAGCAGCATGTTGGCGTCCATGCCGAACGACGGGCCGGAACCCCACAGGGCCAGCGCCGAGTTCTTGCCGTAGTGGTAGACCAGCACGCCGTGACCACCGTCGAGCGTGCCCTTGGAGACGCCTTCGAGCAGCTGGAACGCGGGCACCACGGCACCGGCGGGCAGCACCTCGATCTTCAGGCGGCCGCCCGCCATGTCGTTGACCTTCTTGGCGAAGTCGTTGGCGAATTCGTGGAACAGGTCCTTGGCCGGCCAGGTGCTCTGGAAGCGCAGGGTGGTGGTCTGCGCCATCGCCACCATCGGGGCCGACATGGCGCCGGCGGCACCAGCGGCCACGGCAGCGCCCTTGAGCAGGCCGCGGCGCTGCACCACTTTGGAATTCTTGGTCTCGGACATGGAGGGTCTCCTGTGAAAGTGAATGGAACGCTCGATCATTGGCAGCTCTCCCGCTCTGGCGTGATAGGGAAAGCACCGAACTGTGCAACCGCCTGCAACAGGCCGTGAAAGGCATGGAACCGCCTGACGCGGCCTTTACATGGCCCGCATTGCTGCCTGACCTTGCACTTGCGGGGCGCGATCATGGTCGTTCTTGCGCGTGGGCAGCGCGCAGCGTGCCGGTTTCCGAGCCCGTTGAAGGGTTTCAGGGGCGCCAAGGGGGTCGGGCTTCAGGCATCTCGTGCACCGAAGCCCATGGGCCCTTGCCGTCTGCGGGCCAGCCGGGGCGCCGGCGTGCACTGGCACAATTCCCGGATGAGCAACAACAGCCTTTCGGGCAGCGCAGACGGCGACGGCAGCGACGCTGTGCGACCTGCTGCCGGCTACGCCGGCGACATCTCGCCCCAGACCGCCTACGACTGGTGGCGCAAGGGTGATGGCGTGCTGGTGGACATCCGCACCTCGGCCGAGATGGAGTGGGTGGGCTTCGTGCCCGGCGCGCCGCATGTGGCGTGGAAGCAGTGGCCGGGCATGGCGCTCAACCCCGACTTTGACGAGGCGCTGCGTCTGGCGGTTCCGCCGGGCAAGAAGGCGCTGCTGCTGTGCCGCAGCGGCATCCGCTCGATTGCTGCCGCCAAGCGCGCCACCGAACTGGGCTACGACGCCTACAACATCCTCGAAGGCTTCGAAGGCGACCCCGACGCCGACGGCCACCGCAACCGCGCTGCCGGCTGGCGTGCACGCGGCCTGCCGTGGCGCCAGAACTGAACTTCCGCAAGGAGCCCCCATGCCCGTGAACCTGAGCGCTCCGCGCGCGAGCGATCTTCTTCCCGTGCCCGGCGTGCGTATCGGCGTGGCCGAGGCGGGCATCCGCAAGGCCCACCGCAAGGACCTCACCGTCGTGCTGATCGACGACGGCGCGCAGGTGGCCGGCGTGTTCACGCAAAACCGCTTTTGCGCAGCGCCGGTGCAGGTGTGTCGCGAGCACCTGGCCGCCGGTCACGGCATCCGCGCGATGGTGATCAACACCGGCAACGCCAACGCCGGCACTGGCGAAGACGGCCTGGTGCGCGCACGTACCGCCTGCATCGCGCTGGCGCGCAAGCTCGAGATCTCGCCCGAGCAGGTGCTGCCGTTTTCCACCGGCGTGATCATGGAGCCGCTGCCGGTGGACCGCATCGTGGCGGGCCTGCCTGCCGCCCTGGCCGATGCCAGCGACGCGCACTGGCTGCGCGCTGCCGAAGGCATCATGACCACCGACACCGTGCCCAAGGCCGCCAGCGCGCGCGCCACCGTGGATGGCAAGGCGATTTCCATCAGCGGCATCAGCAAGGGCGCGGGCATGATCCGCCCGAACATGGCCACCATGCTCGGCTTCATGGCCACCGACGCCGTCGTGGCGCCGGGCGTGATGCAGCAGCTGGCCAAAGAGCTGGCCGACGGCTCGTTCAACCGCGTGACGGTGGACGGCGACACCTCAACCAACGACTCCTTCGTGGTGATTGCCACCGGCAAGGCGGGCAATGCGCCGATCACTTCACTGCAAGGCGACGACGGCCGCGCGCTCAAGGACGCGATGCTGGGCGTGGCGCGCACGTTGGCGCAAGCGATCGTGCGTGATGGCGAAGGCGCCACCAAGTTCATCACCGTTCGGGTGGAAGGCGGCAAGACCGGCGACGAGTGCCGGCAGGTGGCTTATGCGATTGCGCATTCGCCGCTGGTCAAGACCGCCTTCTTTGCCAGCGACCCGAACCTCGGCCGCATCCTTGCCGCGGTCGGCTATGCCGGCATCGCCGATCTGGACCAGACCCGGATCGACCTGTACCTGGACGATGTGCATGTGGCGGTGAACGGCGGACGTCATCCGCAGTACCGCGAAGAAGACGGCCAGCGCGTGATGAAGCAAAGCGAAATCACGGTGCGGGTGGTGCTGGGCCGCGGTGATGCCGCCGACACCGTGTGGACCTGCGACTTCAGCCACGACTATGTGAGCATCAATGCCGATTACCGGTCGTAAGCGCACCGGGCGACTTCATTCATGAACGACAAATTCGAATACCTCATCGAGCGCGCGACGCAGCTGGTCGAGCGCATCGAGGCCATCCTGCCGCAGCCGCTGACCGCCCCCGACTGGAGCGCGTCGATCGCCTGGCGCTATCGCAAGCGCAGCTCGGGCCACGGCACGCTCGAGCCGGTGCAGCATGTCTCGGGCATGCGACTGGCAGACCTCAAGGAAATCGACGGCCAGAAGGAAAAAGTACAGCGCAACACCGAGCAGTTCGTGCGCGGCCTGCCGGCCAACAACGTGCTGCTGACCGGTGCGCGTGGCACCGGCAAGTCATCCCTCATCAAGGGCTGCCTGAACGAATACGCATCGCAGGGCCTGCGGCTGATCGAGGTGGACAAGGCCGACCTGACGGACCTGCCGGACATCATCGATGTGGTGGCGGGCCTGCCCGAGAAGTTCATCGTCTACTGCGACGACCTGAGCTTCGAGGACGGTGAGGCCGGCTACAAGGCGCTCAAGTCCATCCTCGATGGCTCGGTGGTGGCGGCCACGCCCAATGTTCTGATCTATGCCACCAGCAACCGGCGCCACCTGCTGCCCGAGTACATGAAGGAGAACCTGTCGTACACCCACACCGACGACGGCGAGGTGCACCCGGGCGAGGTGGTCGAAGAGAAGATCTCGCTGTCCGAGCGCTTTGGCCTGTGGGTGAGCTTCTACCCCTTCAGCCAGGACGAGTACCTGGCCATCGTCGCGCAGTGGCTTTCGTCGTTCGGCGTCAACGCAGCGGCGATCGAAGCAGCCAAGCCCGAATCGCTGGTGTGGGCGCTGGAGCGTGGCTCGCGCAGCGGCCGTGTGGCCTACCAGTTCGCGCGCGACTACGCCGGGCGGCATGCGGGCTGAGGCCTCGCCGCGCCCGGACAAGCCACGCTGCCGTCTGACGCAGGCCGCTGCCACCCGCCATGGCCACTGCACTCGTCGCTGACGGCGACCGCCCGCGCGAGGGCGGCCCCGACCGCAAGGAGGTCGAGGTGGCGGTAGGCGTGCTGATCCGCGCCGACGGAGCCTTCCTGCTGACCTCGCGCCCCGCGGGCAAGGTGTATGCCGGCTACTGGGAATTTCCGGGCGGCAAGGTCGAGCCCGGCGAGACGGTGGAGCAGGCGCTGCGCCGCGAACTGATCGAGGAGATCGGCCTCGTGATCGGGCCTGCGCAGCCGTGGCGGGTGGAGCGGGTGGACTATCCGCATGCGCTGGTGCGCCTGAACTTCTGCAAGGTGTTCGAGTGGACCGGCGAGCTGCAGATGCACGAGGGACAGCAGTTCGCGTGGCAGCAACTGCCGGTGGCGGTGACGCCGGTGCTGCCGGGCACGGTGCCGGTGCTTCAGTGGTTCGCCGAGGAGCGCCGCTTCGAAGGTGCCACCCACGCGCTATCCGACCGGGTACCCTGAGCCGGGCTCAGTCCCGTGGGTGCGTGTCGCCTGGCGCCGCGTCATCGGGCGGTGCTGCAGCGGGCATGCGGAACTGCTCGCTGGCCCAGGCGCCGAGGTCGATGCCCTTGCAGCGCGCGCTGCAAAACGGCCGGTAGGTGTTCGACGGCGCATAGACCGAGTCGCCGCCGCAGGCCGGGCAGCGAACGATGCGCGCCGTGGCCGTTGCAGCCGCCGCATCGCCGCGTGATGCGTTCGGCTTCGATGATGACCCGCTGGCCATGGACCCCCGCCGGCAAGTCAGGCGCACAGCGCCAGTTCGAAGGGTGTGTCGCCGCTGTCGGATTGCAGCTTGCCCGCATCGTCGAGCCGCATCATGCGCACCGAAATCATCATCCGGTTGCCGCTGATCTCGGGCACCAGCCCCCACGACGGATCGATGACCAGCCGCGCAAGCTGGAAAGTGCGCGCAGCCGGCAGCGACTGCTGGAACTTGCCGCCGGCGGCCAGCACCTTTTGCGGCGCACCCGAGTCGCGCATCAGCTTGAGCAGCGCATACACCGACTCGGCCAGCGGCCCGAGCGTGGCCGCCCACTGGGTCAAATCGCGCCGGCGCGCGGCGGCATCGCGGTGCTGCCATGCGTGGTAGACCGGTGCATCGAATTCGCAGGTGCCACCAGGAATCGCGATGCGGGTGCGCAGGCTGTGCAGCCACTCGATGTCGGCCAGCGACTGCCCCGGCTTGCCGGCCTGCGACTGCAGCGACTGATAGCAGGCGTCCATCTGGCCAATCACCTTGTCAAGTACCGCTTCGGCGATGGCCGGGTTGCCGCGGTAGCTGGCGTAGAGCTGCTTGTGGCGCTCCAGGTCCTTCAGCAGCTCGGACTTGAGGTCGGCGCGCGCAGCGACTTCGATGACCTCGAAGATGGTGGCCAGCGCGTAATGGTGGTCGACCGCGTCGTCGCGCCCGACCAGCCGGCCAAGGCGGCGAAACAGGTGCTCCAGACGCAGGCAGGTGCGGACGTGTTCGTTGAACGGGTACTCGTAGAGCATCGCGCGGCAGCCAGGGTTCGCGCGATCATAGCGGCCTTGCCGGCCCCGCTAAGGGGCTGGCCGCGCGAGCATGCAGCCGAGCAGCGTCCACAGCGCAGACACCTCGTCGCGCAGCGCCTGCATCGACAGGGTGTCGTTGCAGATCACCGCATCGGCCGCAGCCAGTCGCTGCGCGCGCGTGGCCTGCGCCGCCACGATGGCCTGCACGGCCGTGCGCTCCAGAGCGCTGCGCGCCATCACCCGCGCGATTTGCGTCTCGGGGCTGCAGTCGATCACCAGCACGCGGTCGACCTGCTGGCGCCAGCGACCCGACTCCACCAGCAGCGGCACGTCAAACACGATGACGCGGTGCCCGCCGGCCACAGCTGCGCGCGCCTGTGCATCGATGGCACGGCCCACCAGCGGGTGCACGATGGCCTCGAGCCGTTGCTTGGCCTGCGGGTCGCGAAAGACGAGCTCGCGCATGCGCTCGCGCGCCAGCGCGCCGTCGGCGCCAATGTAGTCATCGCCAAACGCAGCGCGAATCGGCTCGATCGCGGCGCCGCCGCTGGCAGTGGCCGCGCGCGAGCAGGCGTCGGCGTCGACCAGCGCCGCGCCCAGGCCCACCAGCATCTGCGCCACCGTGCTCTTGCCGCTGCCGATGCCGCCGGTCAGGCCAAGCCGCAACACGCCGCTTGCAGGCTGCATGGCGTCAGATACCCATCATCGACAGCACGCGCTGCGGGCCGACGGCCATCGCGGTCAGGCCGCCCAGCGCGAGAAAGGGGCCAAAGGGCATCACCCCGCCTTCGCGCAGGCCGCCACGCACTTTGAGCGCGATGCCGATCACCGCGCCGACCACCGAGGCCATCAGCAGCACCGGGATCAGCGCCTGCCAGCCCATCCACGCGCCGATCGCGGCAAACAGCTTGAAGTCGCCGTAGCCCATGCCGTCCTTGCCGGTCAGCAGCTTGAAGCCCCAGAACACGCTCCACAGCGACAGATAACCCACCGCGGCACCCCACACCGCATCGGACAGCGTGATCGCATTGAGCCCCACCGCGGTGGCCAGCAGGCCGGCCCACAGCAGCGGCAGGGTGATGTCGTCGGGCAGCAGCGTGGTGTCCCAGTCGATGGCGGCCAGCGCAATCAGCGCGGCACCAAAGCCGGCCCACAACGCGCCTTGGGCGCCCAGGCCCCAGCGCAGTGCGCAGGCGGCAAACAGCGCGCCGGTCAGCAACTCCACCGCCGGGTAGCGCCAGCCGATGGGCGCCGCGCAGGCCGAGCAGCGGCCACGCAGGCGCAGATAGCTCAGCACCGGAATGTTCTCGTGCCAGGCGATGGTGTGGCCGCAGTGCGGGCAGCGCGAGCGCGGCCGCATCAGGTTGAAGGGCTCTTCTGCTGCAGCCGCTGCGGTGCCGGCGGACGGTGTGGCGGGTGTTGCGGCGGGGTTGGCGTGGCCGCTTTCGCTTGCGTGGCCCAGCAGTTCGGCGCAATCGGCCGCCCAGCGCCGCTCGAGCATGCGCGGCAGCCGGTGGATGACAACATTGAGGAAGCTGCCGATCAGCAGCCCCAGCACGCCGGCCAGCAGCGCGGCGTCCCAGCCCGGGGGCAGCATCAGACGACGGCGCCGAGCTTGAAGATCGGCAGGTACATCGAGACCACGATGCCGCCGATCAGGCCCCCCAGGAAGACGATGATGATCGGCTCGAGCAGGCTCGACAGGCCCGCCACCATGTCATCGACCTCCTGCTCGTAGAAGTCGGCCGCCTTGCCCAGCAGGTGGTCCAGCGCACCGGACTCTTCGCCGATGGCCGTCATCTGCAGCACCATCACCGGAAACAGCTTGGTGGCGGTCATCGAGTTCGTGAGGCTGGTGCCGGTGGCCACGTCCTGCTGGATCTTGCGGGTGGCGTTGAGGAACACCACGTTGCCCGAGGCGCCGCCCACCGAGTCCAGCGCTTCGACCAGCGGCACGCCCGCGGCGAACATGGTCGACAGCGTGCGCGTCCAGCGCGCCACCACCGACTTGTAGACCAGCTCGCCGAACACCGGCAGGCGCAGCATCACGCGGTCCATGGTCTCCTGCAGCGTCTTGCTGCGCTTCCACGTGTAGAAGAAGAACCACAGGCCACCGCCGATGGAGCCGAAGATCAGCCACCAGTACTTGACGAAGATCTCGCTCAGGCCGATCACGAACAGCGTGGGCAGCGGCAGGTCGGCGCCGAAGGACGAGAACACCTGCTTGAACGCCGGGATGACGAACAGCATGATCACCGACACCACGATGAAGGCCACCACGATCACCGCGATCGGGTACATCAGCGCCGACTTGATCTTCGACTTGATGCCCTCGATCTTCTCCATGTAGGTGGCCAGGCGGTCGAGCAGCGTGTCCAGGATACCGGCCGCCTCGCCGGCTTCGACCAGGTTGCAGTACAGCGAGTCGAAGTAGATCGGATGCTTGCGGAACGAAGCCGACAGCGATGTACCCGTTTCCACATCGGTGCGGATGTCGTTGAGCAGCTTGTTCAGGCGCGGGTTGGGGTTGCCGCGCCCGACGATGTCAAAGGCCTGCAGCAGCGGCACGCCGGCCTTCATCATCGTGGCCAGCTGACGGGTGAACAGCGCCACGTCCTTGGGCTTGATCGCCTTGCCGCCGCGCATCTTGCGCTTGCGCATGCGCGTGGGCGAGATGCCCATGCGGCGCAGCTGCGAGCTGGCCTGCCCGTCGCCCGAGGCGCGCAGTTCCCCCGAAACCGGCTTGCCGTTGCGGTCTCGGCCTTCCCACTGGAACAGGTATTCGGTGACTTTGGGAGCGCGTGTGGCCATGGTCGGGTCGGGTGTGACAGGCGGTAGGGTGGCTCAGGCGATCGGCAGGCTGCTCATTCGTTGGTGACGGCTTGCACTTCCTCCAGCGAGGTCAGGCCTTGCTTCACCTTGATCAGGCCCGACTGGCGCAGCGAACGCACGCCCTCGCGGCGTGCCTGGGTTTCGATGTCGAGCACGCTGCCTTCGCGCAGGATGATGCGCTGGATCTCTTCGCTGATCGGCATCACTTCGTAGATGCCGACGCGGCCGCGGTAGCCGCCGTTGCAGGCGTTGCAGCCCACCGGCCGGTAGGGTGTCCAGCTGCCGTCGAGTTCGGCCTCGGCGAAGCCCGCCTCCAGCAGCGCTTCGCGCGGCAGGTCGGCTTCGGTCTTGCACACGCTGCACAGCCGGCGTGCCAGTCGCTGCGCGGTGATCAGGATGACGCTGGAGGCGACGTTGAACGGCGCCACGCCCATGTTGCGCAGTCGCGTGAGGGTGCTGGGCGCATCGTTGGTGTGCACCGTGGACATCACCAGGTGGCCGGTCTGCGCGGCCTTGATCGCGATATCGGCGGTCTCCAGGTCGCGGATCTCGCCGACCATGATGATGTCCGGGTCCTGCCGCAGGAACGAGCGCAGCGCTGCGGCAAAGGTCAGGCCCGCCTTGTCGTTGACGTTCACCTGGTTGATGCCCGGCATGTTGATCTCCGACGGGTCTTCCGCGGTGGAGATGTTCACGCCCGGCTTGTTCAGCAGGTTCAGGCAGGTGTACAGCGACACCGTCTTGCCCGAGCCGGTGGGCCCGGTCACCAGGATCATGCCGTAGGGGCGCTGGATCGCCTTGAGCAGGCGTTCCTTTTCTTCCGGCTCGTAGCCCAGCGCATCGATGCCCAGCCGCGCGCTGCTGGAATCGAGGATACGGATCACGATCTTCTCGCCAAACAGCGTGGGCAGCGTGCTGACGCGGAAGTCGATCACCCGCTCCGGGCCGATCTTGAGCTTCATGCGGCCGTCCTGCGGCACGCGCTTTTCGGCGATGTCGAGCTTGGAGATCACCTTGATGCGCGAGGCCAGCTTGTCCTTGATGGCCACCGGCGGGCTGGCGATCTCGCGCAGCTCGCCGTCGATGCGAAAGCGCACCCGGTACTGCTGTTCGTAGGGCTCGAAGTGCAGGTCCGACGCGCCCATGCTGATGGCATCAAGCAGCATCTTGTGCAGGAACTTGACGACCGGAGCGTCATCGACCTCCGATGCGTTGGCGCCCACCTGCTCGTCGCTGTTGTCGGCGGCCAGCGCGTTCTCGTCGAATTCGAATTCGGCGCCCAGCAGCCCCTGCATGGCCTCGGCAGTGGACGTGCCCGCGGTCTCGAGCGCCCGCATGAGCTTGTCGTGCTCGACAACGATCCAGTCCACATTGAGCTGGGTGGAAAACTGGATCTTCTCGGCCGCCTGCTTGTCGGTGGGGTCGGCGGTGGCCACCATGATGCGGTTGCCACGCTTGCTCAGCGGCAGCACCCGGTACTGGGTGCAGGTCTTCATGTCGACCAGTTCACGCGGCAGCCGCTTGAGGTCCACCGCATCCAGGTCCAGCAGCGGGGCGCTGAACGAGGCCGACATCACATAGGCCAGGTCGATCGGCGACACGGCGCCGGATGCCGTCAACTCGGAAACGAAGCTGGTCTTGTCGGCGAGTGCCTTGCGGTACAGCTCTTCGGCCCGGCCCGGTGGCAATTTGCCGGCACTGACCAAAGCGCGGCCGATGCCTGGCAGGGCCAGGGGGGCGTTCAGGGTGGCGGTATCGATGGCGGCCATGAAAAATGAGTGGGCGCGGCAGGATGCGCTGCGCCCCGGATCATCCCATGATCGTCGATTCGTGTCCGGAAGTAAACGGTTGTACGGCCCCGGGTGGCCCTGGATGCGGCACCCGCGAGACACGCAGCGGGACGGACGCAAGCCGATCCCGAAAACCCGGGGCGCGCGGCGCGGTCGTTGGAAAAGAAGGGGGGAGGAAGAAGGGGACTGGTCGGGGTGAGAGGATTCGAACCTCCGGCCTCTACGTCCCGAACGTAGCGCTCTACCAGGAGCGCTTCGCGCCAAGCCCTTGTCAGCGTTGGAGTTTTTGACGCTCTGCTCGCCGATGCATCAGCTTTGTCCTGTCATTGCCCTTCGAGGTAGCAATGGGAACGATCAGAAAGCGCGGCAACCGGTATCAGGCGCGTGTTCAGCGCGGCGGCCAACCAGAACAGGCCAAGACTTTCAGCACGCGGGCGGACGCCGAACGTTGGGCGCGCGCTGTCGAGCGCCAGCTGGACCTTGGTGGGGTTGTTCTAGCCAGCCCATGCAACCTGTCCGTGGGTGAGTTGCTTGAGCGGTACGCGTCCGAGGTGGCGCCGACGAAGCGCGGTGGGGGCATGGAGGTGATTCGGCTGCGCGCCATGCAACATCGACCGATCGCGCAACGCTCAGTAGCCAATCTGACAGCCCAGTGTGTGGCTCGCTACCGCGACACGCGCCTACAGGAGGTATCCGCCACCACCGTCAACCGCGATCTCGATGACTTGTCGGCGGTGCTTAACCACGCCCGCCGGGAATGGGGGCTAGCAATCCCGAACCCTGTGCGCGATGTTCGACGTCCCCCCAAGGGACGTCCGCGCAGTCGCCTGCTAGACCTCGAAGAAGAGGCAAGGCTGATGAATGCGCTTGACGACACGCCCAGGGATATCGGCGGCCGCTTCACCCAGGCGACGCGTAACCCGTGGATCAAACCATTGGTCAGGCTGGCGCTGTTGACTGCGATGCGCAGGGGGGAGCTACTGGCTCTGGAGTGGCAGCACGTCGACCTCATGCGGCGCGTTGCCGTGCTACCGATGACCAAAAATGGTGACGCCCGGTCAGTCCCGCTGTCATCAGAGGCCGTGGCCCTGTTGGGGACACTGGCTTCTTCAGCGCGGCCGGGGAGGGTGTTTCCGACCACAGCGATGGCCCTACGGAAGGCATTTGAGCGTGCCTGCGAACGCGCCAACATCCGCGACTTACATTTCCACGATCTCCGGCACACGGCGACGACCAGGATGTCAGCGCTGCTGCCCAACGTGATCGAGCTGGCAGCTGTTACGGGTCACCGCGATTTGCGGATGCTTCAGCGCTACTACCACCCGCGGGCAGAAGATTTGGCACGGAAGCTGGGCTGATGGAAGGATTATCTGGGACGACTTTGCCTACCAATACAAGCCTATACCAGGGGGGATACCTTGACCCTTGAATTGCTGCCAGCCGTCCGCTAAACTTGTGTATCGCTGTACGTAGTCTTCCCGAGCTCTAGCAGGCAGCCGGAACAGCCCGAGCCGTGCTGAAGCGCGGGAGAGTATGCTCCCAGCGATAGTGTGCTCAGTAGCCCGGGGCGGCTGACAACCCAGCCCAATCCTGGCAAAGGCCTCTCCAGGCAGCGCGGTGACCGTAGAGCCGGACCGCTTTGTCTGGTTCCTTCCGATCGCATGACTCCGTGCCCGCTCCGCGGGCGCTGTATCAATCCGGCCGGATGGAAGCGCTGACGCACCCTGCGCGTGCCTGCCTCTTCTGGCCATGCCCGAAAGGCCAGCTCATGCATACGCAGACATTTCTTGGTCCTGTCCAGTATTCCACGGGTCGTGGCACCCGCGGTAACCGCCCAATCCAAGCAACCGCGATCGACTTCGATGCCTGCGTCGGCGTACTGTTCGCAGACCGAGGCCACCAGAGCGGCGAAACGTACTTTTGTGCGCTCATGGCCGCAACGCTGCACCGGAGGGCTCCAAAAGAAGGGCTAAGGCCGTGGCGGCGTGCCCAAGGCGTCGCACTCTTCAAGATCGGCCAAGACTGCTCCGACTGGCGCGACACAGAAGTTGGGGACTACATCCGGCGCACTTGGGGCGCAGCATGATTTCGCCGCTTATTGCAGCTGGCAGTGCCGGGTTTATAAGCGACGCTGCGTGCTTTGCAGTAGGGGCGATAACGCTCGATCAGCTGGGGGCACTGCACGGCATGGAGCCGGAACAGGTCCTGACCGCTCTCGCAGACCCTGGCATTGGCTCGTCCGTTGATCGGGTCGCCGCTGAGTTTGAACGCGATGGTTCGGCTACGCGGATGCGTGCGCGTTCACTTCTGGGGGATGCTGTCCGCACGCTGGCGGACACGGTAGAGCAGGGCGCCTGCTCCCCGACATTTTTGCTCCGGCTCACAGAGGTACTTGGCAAATTAGCCGCGGACCCGAAGGACGAGAAGCAGGATCCAGCAGCGCCCACATTCCACATCAGCATCGACCTGGGCGACCGCAGCGTGACGTTGACAGCGGCCAGAGCGCAGGGACAACCAACCCCGATGACGCTAGACGCGTGCACGGGCGCGCTGGAGTGCTCGCCATGACAGTGTCAACGTATGCAGGCAAGTGGGTAGGCGAAGTCACCCTCTACCCCAGGAGTACCCGAACGCGCCCGACCCGGATGGTTGATGGGCTGGACTGGCAGGCCATGATGGCGCTGATCGCTCCGACTTGTGGTCCGACACTCTGCAACGATAAGCAGCTGCTGACCTACTTCACCCTCGGGCTGCTTCGATCAGATGTTGCGCTAGTCGGTAAAACACTGGCGAGCGCGCGCCAGCGAGGGGAGCCCGAGATAGGCGCTATGCGTTCAGCAGCGCACGTGACGACTGCAACGGCCATCGTCTTTGACTTCGACGGGCTAAATCTGCAGCAGTTCCTCATGGTCGGCACTCAGGTGCTCGGTAAGGGGCGGGCTGGACTGGCGTACACCACGCACAGCCACGGGCGCAAGGATAAGCCCGGTGTCCGAGTGCGGGTGGTTCTCCCGGTTGACCTGCGCATGGATGCGAATGCCTACCGCAACGCGCACGGCGTCATGAATGCCAAGCTGTTTTCTGGGCTCGCTGACGAGACGGGCAAGAGCTTGTGCCAGCAGCAGGGTGTATACGGAGCGCACCCGGAACGCGCGCACCTTGCAAAGTGCTGGCGGTACGAGGGCGATGTATTCCCGCTGCGCGACTTCTTGGCCAAGCACCAAGGTGCTGTAGCCCCGACCCGGCACCGCGTAGCGGTGAAGCATGCAACCCCTTCAGCGGGTACGGTAGCACGCGACCTACCGACCCTGGAGCGGCTGACGCAGGCTGTGCCGTACCTTCAGGCTGACGCTTACCACGACTGGACTAAGGGGCTGATGGCGTTCAAGGCGCTTTGCCCGTACTACCCGGACGGCAGCGTGCGTGAGTTGGCGATGCGGTTCGGCAACACATCACCAAGTGACTCCACGCGCGCGCAGGCGGCGACGACAGACCCCCGGTACGACCCCGGGCAGGTGTTCGACTCAGCGGCGTCCATCCTCCCGCCTGATGCGGCAGCCGGTGTGTTGCTGGGGATGGCCAAGGTCCGGGCTGCAGACTTGGTTGAAGCTGCGCGCGGGAGCCGAACCGCGAGCCCTGAATCTCGGGCTGCTGCGGCTTATCTCGCCGCACACCACAGACAGACATGGGCCATGTTGGCTCGCAGCGGATCGGAGGGCAGGTCATGAGTGTTGCACAACGCATAGCCATGGAACGTACGCGCCGGGGTATGAGTGCGCCGAGTGAAGTTACCGACGTGATGGAGGTCATGGCCGAAGACTCGGCACCGGCCTTGCCGGGTTCACTGCCCCCAGATATTGCCCCGGACCCGCAGCAGGTGGCCGCGCTGAAGGCCCAGGCCGGATCGAGTGGCAAGCCCGACAAGGCGGTGCCCAGCGCAAAAGCCGGGACGGTGATCGCCGCCATGGATTTCCGGATCAACCAGTACGGGCGCCTCGTGTACTTCCACAGCACCCCACATGGGAAGTGTGAGGTCATTGACGCAGATGCGCCGGCAGCACTGGACTACATTGCACTAGAGGTGGCGAAGGCCACCGGTACCGCGCCCAGTCACGAAGTCTTGAAGCGTGAAATCGGACCGATCAGGGCGCGTTGCCGAGAGGAAGGTCGGAAAGTCTACGTCCATAACCGGATCGCGCCGGATGGTAACGGCGGGTATATCGTGGACCTCGGCAACAATTCTGGCGAAGTTGTTCACGTCACTGCAGTCGGATGGACAAAAAGAGCCAATGCGTCGATCGCGTTTCGTCGCGGCGGCGGGTACGGTGAATTGCACGTTCCACCCCAGCAGGAGACCCCGCAGGCGGCATGGGATCGTGTTGCCGGCTGGCTAGTGAGCGCAGGTGTAAAGGCCGAGACGGCACCTATTGCCGCAGTACTTCTGTGCGAATGGCTACGTTCGGACACACCGAACCCGATAGCTGAAATCATCGGTGCGGCGGGCTCGGGTAAGACCACGCTCGCGAGCCACCTCGCTGCGACTGTCGATCCCACCGCAGCCGGTTCCCTGCCTTCGACGAAGTTACAGGAGTCAGACGTAGCCGCAGCGGCGTCCAATCGCTACGTCATTGGTTACGACAACGCGGGTGGCCCCTTGGTGGACGCGGAACAAGACCTATGCTGCAAAGTTGCGACTGGCACCGTTTTCGCCGCACGGCTTCTGTACACGCAGGGGGAAGAGTTCCAGATCGAGGCCCGGGCACCGATCATCATCACTGCCATAGTCCCCGTCATCACGCGAGCCGATGCGCGCAGCCGTACCGTGCGCATAACCGTGAGCCGACGCAAGGAGTTTGCGGGCGCTGGGGACGTTGAGTCTGCGTTCAAGGGCCAACGCGCTGAGTTGACTGGCGGATTGCTCACGTTGCTTTCGGCGGGCCTTGCAGGCCTACCAGCTGCTCGGGCACTGACATACACGCACCGGCTAGTGGACTTCGAGCAACTGGGCGAAGCCATCACAGCAGCGGTTGGCTGGCAACCCGGTCAGTTTCAAGAGGCAATGCGTAAGCACCGGCGCGAAGCTGCCGAGGAACAGGCTGAGATAAGCCCGATCGTTGTGGCCGTGCGCGAGGCCATTGCCTACTTTGGCGCGAAGGCCCAACCGGGGATAGGCACGCCGCCAGTGATGACTTGGGCAGCAAGACAAGGGTACGCCTACACCACGCCGAGCAACGAACGGCGTGTTGGCGTGATGCTCAAGGAACTTCGAAGCAGGGCGCGTACCGACCTTGGTGCTCTGGCGTACAGCAGTGAAAGGGCTACCCGGAACGCCTTGGAGGCCCAAGCACCGACGCTCGCTGCGCTCGGAATCACGTACGGGGTAAGCAAGACACGTGACGGGACGCTGCTGGAGTTCCGGCAAACAGAATGGCCTCAAGTGTGACGATGCTATTCCTTCGTAACCGCTACGTCGCTGGTAAAGCAAGCACTGGTGCGTGTTGGTGACGATGTGACGCACGCGATGAATTTTTTCACTTTCTCATGAAAAAGAAAGGAGGAAGAAAGAGGCATGGATATGGAGAAGAAGGAGGGTGTGCGAATTCATCGTCACACCGCCGCATTCGTCGCAAAGCCAATACTGGCGCAGGTTTCGGCGGTGACGACGCTACGACGATGCCGCCTGTGCGTCACATTGCTGCCCCCAAAGCGCACCACCTGACCCCCAAGAGGACCAACATGCGCGGAACCGCTTCACCTGACTGTTTGTCTGGCCACCTTGTCGCACTAGCGATCTGGTCCGCCCGAACCCCGATCAACCCTTGCGGCTACACCCCCGCAGAGCTGGAACGCCAACTCGGGCGCAGCATGCGCGCTCTGGCTCAACCACTGCTGCTGTCGCGCTGGCAGCGCGTTGTCATTTTTTCCCGGAAGTCTGGCAAGCCGACCTCCCGTGCCCTGTGGGTACCCCCCGGCTGCCCCACCCCAGTGCCCACACGCGGGCGCCCCCGTTTCAATCTCTACAAATTGACTGGAGCCTGAATGACCGCCAACACCGCCGCCACTGCAAGCACGACCACCGCCAGCATCAGGGAGGACAACGATGAGTACCCCGCGAAGTTCGGCGACTGCTGCTGGGAAGGGGGCTACTGGACTAACCTCTACGACGACACCGTTTACTGCTGCGCCGCCGGTTGCAGCAGCAGCCTACCCCGCGACATGTATGACGACGACGAGGAGTACCAAAAGCGCTCAGCACTCCACAACGAAGTTATCCCGGTGTTTCGACGCCTGCGCGAACTGGCTGCAGAGGAACACCGGCTCGCGCGCCTCGGGGTGCACCCCAGGGACCCGAAGATGAACCGTTTGCGCACAGCTCGCAGGTCCGCCATCCTCGCGTTACAGCATGCTCACTGGCTCACAGAGCGCGGCGATTAGGCCGGCTGCCAACGACAAACCACCACGCACCGTAGCCCTTACGGAGAGCACTCACGCCCAAGCTAGACAAGAAACCCGCACCACAAGCACCGCGACTCGCTAACAGGGTACTTAGCCAAGATGAGTTCACGGCAGGCCCTAAGTTGAGAGAGCTGTTGGAAGGATGCCCCGCCACCCTGGCTAAGCCACAGCTCAAGGGCTGACCGCCTATAGCAGCCCCCCCCGCTCGGTGCTTGTGGCGGATGTACTGGATCGCAGGCGTATACCACTTGGCAGTCTGCACAGTGCGGCAGGTTGCGCGCAGTGGTGGATATACACACGCGCCGAAAGTTTCGTCTCGCGCTAAGAGCCGTTTATTCTGGGGAGAGGGACGCTTGGTGAGTCTCTGCCTAGGTTGGCTACCCAGGAACTGCGGGCATGCGCACCACACGAGAGTACGATCAACCAACTGTTCGCCGGATCTTGACGTGCAGGACACTAAGCGCCAGACGCTTGAGGGCCGCGTTAATGCGTATAGCCAAGCACCAAGCAGACCACATTAACCACGAGTTGGCCGCCTACAGCAGCGGTGCAGAGCACGCCGACTTCATGGCGCAGTAGTTCATCCGGGACTGCGCGAATAAACCATACTACGAGTCAGACGTCCTGATGGCCGTCGGTTCAGCGCAGAATTGAGTTTTACAGTTAGAGGATCTTTATGGCGAGGTTGATCGATCGATTTGTCATCTGTCTGGCACAGGCTAGCGTAGCTGTAATTGTCAGCGCCGGATCAGTTGTAAAACCTGTCTATGCTTCGGACAGTTCGGAGCGCGTGATAATCAAAGAGGAGGAATTCAGCCTAGCCGCCGCAAGGCTATTTCCATCTTTAGGCGATGGTCGCTATGGTGCTATCGAGCTTGTCTCTGTCAATAAGTTTCGAGATCCTGGCGGAAAAACAGATTTCCGCCTCGCGCAATTGCAAATATTTTCTATTGACTGCGCTAACAGGGGTGTTGAGCTTATTAGGACGCTCTTTAATATCGAGACCTCTTCTGATAAGCCTCCTCAATGGGCAGAGGCGACCAGTGGTCAAAAATATAAAGATGGATTTAATCCAAAAGATATTCAGCACACACCAGTCGATCAGTTTTTGATTGACAGAAAGAGGGAGCTACTGACTTCCATCTCTAATGAAGAGCACAGGCGGGTTCTGGCTGCGCCGAGTTTCTCAAGGGCCGATGAGGAAGTCGCAGTTGACTATGCTTGCGCGGTAATTAAGAGCGGCATCGCTGAACCAGTCGCGCGAAAGATTAGTTTGGAAACTGCATGGCTGAATAATATACGCTCTTTAATTTGTTCGTTAGATGCGCCCAACTCTCAGAAAGGTAATGATATAGAGTTGGTTGTTCGATTTCACGAATCAACCGGTAATGTGCAGGTTTCAAATACTTGGCTTAAAGAGCGGGATGTGGTGTCGGATCGCATCAGCGCAAAATTCAGAGGTATGAACCTATCTATAAGTCGAATATCTGGCCGGGCGACATTAAGTCGAGGAGATGTAAGATTTAGCGGGAGCTGCGAAAGGGTGGGCGAGACTGCCAAATTTTAAAATCTTTTCATGTTGACGGGTTAATGTTTAAGTGGAGTGAATTATCCATGCTCCGACCAAGAATATTGACGTATGCTCCGCAAATGGGTTCGTGGGCTGCGTGATGAGCCGCAGGAGGCGTTTCCTGGCAATGGCAGGCAAAAGACATAGGACGCCGAGATAGCACGGCTGTGCAAGGAAGTGGGCAAGCTAAAGACCGAGGGCGACAGCTTGAAACAAGCCGCGACATACCTTGCGAAAGAGTCGATGTGAGGTTCGACTTCGTAGCGAGATACTTAGGGGCGTCGGGCCAGTCAGCCTAACGTGCGAGACGCTTGGTGTCTCTCGGGGCGGCTTCTGTGCGTGACTCACGCGCCCGAGGTGCTTAGATCCCCGTTGACGCCCTCATCTGCGAGAAAAGAAGACCCTGAAGCTCATCAAAGTTATATCCCCAGAGTCTTAAATTTCGATCGCGGATCTTTAGAGCAATAGGTAAAGCTTCCTTATCGCATCTTGCTGATTCTTTCAGCGGGTCTGCTCTTCGGCTATCCAGATCGGATTTGAGTGTGGGTCTGAGTTCAGTCCATATCTTGACTTTCCAGCCCGGAATTTTATCGCCTTCTGCATTGCTCATCATATTGGCAGTACTGAGGATTGTTGACCGGCGAAGAATGTTAATCGCTGCGCCTGCGTTGTCCTGAAGCTGCATTAACTGAGCAGTGTATGAATAAACGAACTCGCATTGAGCCATGATTTTCGATTCTCGGCTAATTGTCTGCCCGTGCGCTGACGCAGCGGTCAATACCAACACCAAAGGTGCGTAGCTTATCTTAATCCGATTCACTTCCGAGACTCCCGAGGGCGGTGGCAAGCAATTACCTTTGCTTTTTTACAGAATTGAATGATCCTCAGTGCTCACTGGTTATGGCTAACTCTGGCGCGCGGGTAGCGGCTTTGCGAGCATTACGGAGATGAATCATCCGCGAGTTGAGTCTTGACCCTGTACCTGATTTTCGCACCGTTCTGTTACAGAGAAGCCCGGCATGATGAACGCCCCGCAGGGGCAGGAGCATGTCGTGAAGAAGAGCAAGTTCACTGAGGAGCAAATCGCCTTTGGCCTCAAGCAGGCCGAGCTGGGCACGCGCGTGGAGGAGGTC